>JASBTH010000271.1 GCA_030148525.1 Saprospiraceae bacterium
AACCTGGACGGCTTTCTCTTTGCCGATAAAAAGCAGCTGATCAGTCTGGCCCCCGGCTTCGGGATCATGAACCGTACGCTCGACGACAACAGCATGGACGCCCTGGTGGCCGTGCTGAACACCTACCGTCCCGAGGAGGCCTTCGTACCTAATTACAATACCTATGCCTTCACCCTGTACAATACGCTGAGCGTGGGTCCGGTGAGCTGGTACGTGGAAGCCGCCTACAAAACCGAAGACGCCATGATCGATCCTTTTGGCGTGCGTATTATCGACGGCGAAGAAATCGTGGGCGACCGCTTCATCAACGAAGAAGGCTCAGTCTTATACACCAGTGTGAACTACGCCTCTCGCGGCCTGGCTATTACCGCCGAGGCCAAGCGAACGGAATTCTTCACTTTCCGCACCCGCCCGCAGGTAACCCTGAACCGGGGTATGATCAACTTTCTGCCGCCCATGGCAAGGGTAAACACCTATCGCCTTAACGCCCGCTATAATGCCGCCACCCAGGAACTTGGGGAGTTGGCGTTTCTGGGCGACGCCATCATCAAAGTAAACGATCAGGTGAAAGTCAACGTCAATGCCTCCAACATCGAAAACCTGGAAGGCGACCTCCTGTACCGGGAGCTGCTGGCCAGTACCACCATTGAATCCAAAGACGACTGGACCCTCACGGCCGGTATCCAACGCCAACAGTACAATCAGGAAGTGTACGAGTTCAAGCCCGGGGTGCCCCTGGTAGAAACGATCACGCCCTTTGCCGATTTCCTCTATCCACTGGACGACGATAAAGCCTTACGGCTGGAACTTCAGTACATGCACACGGGCGAAGATCCCTCCGTGGAAGTCGGGCAGGATTACGGCAGCTGGGCCTTTGCACTGGCCGAATTCTCCATCGCCCCTAAATGGACCTTCAGCGTATCGGATATGTACAATGCCCGTCCCGGCAAGCAAAGCCCGGTCGATGAGGACGGGAACCGCCTGGACCTCCACTACCCGCGGGTAGATGTTACCTACACCCAAAACGCCAATCGTTTTGCCCTGAGCTACGTTAAACAAGTGGAAGGCGTAGTCTGTACGGGTGGTATTTGCCGTTTGGAACCCGCCTTTAGTGGCTGGAAATTCGAAGTAAACACCAGCTTTTAATCTTTTTGCGAAAGCATAGAAACCATGAATGGCCTAACCAATCTGTTCCGTCTGCTGCCCCTGGCCTTCCTCTTCCTGCTGGCCTGTGAAGAAATTCCGCCGGTCGTAACGCCGCTGGAAGGCGGCCAGGTACGAGACACCCTGCTACAAAACATACTGGTGGAAGAATTCACCGGAGCACGCTGTGTGAATTGTCCGGCCGGATCCTCCGAATTGGCCCGCCTGCAGGGAGTATATGGCGACCAATTGATCATCGTGGCCATCCACGCCGGTTCCTTTGCCCGCCCCTACCCCGAGAGCAGGGAAGACTTCCGCACCTCCGAGGGCGACGCCCTGCTCAACTACCTGGGGCAACCGCTGGGCTACCCTTCCGCCATCATTAACCGCAAACTGTACGACGGGGAAGTCGACCTGCAATTGAGCCGGTCGCTATGGCCACTCTTTCTGCAGCAGGAATCCGAACGCCTGGCTACCATGGAACTGGCACCCCGGGTTCGCTACGATTCAACCAGCCGGGAGGTAACTTACAACCTCGACCTCACTCTCCTGGAAGGCAACCTGAGCTCTGATGTGCGACTCAGCCTGATGGTCGTCGAGGATAATGTCGCCGATCTCCAACTTACCCCCGACGGCCCCGACGAGCAATACGTACACCGGCACAATCTGCGCGACATGCTCACCGCTGCCACCGGCAACTCCCTGCCCGACGACTGGGAGGTGGGGCAGACCATCAGCCGCCAGTTCACCTACCAGTTACCCTCCAACTGGAAGCAGGAGAACGTCTCCCTGGTGGCCGTGGTCCACGAGAATGGGGAGCGCAAAGACGTGCTCGCCGTCAACAAAACACCTTTGCGATAAGGCCCGATCTGCCCAATGCACTTATTTACCCCGGCGAAGAGTATGTATAAAGTTGCAGGAACGCCTTTGCAGTAGAAAGACGTAAACCCATCACTACTTCTTGTTGCCCAAAACCGTTTAAGAATAGAAAACACCCAACACCTCCGGGCAATAAGAAGTAGTGATAATCCACCCATTAGCAAAACACTGCACCTACGCTCAGACTCTTTTCTCCCGAGATTTTGCCTATCTTTGGGCGCGAAAAAAGCAGCCACGCGGAACCTTTTTGCCGAAAGGCTGCACATCCACGCAAGAAGCGCAAAAACTGCCTATATGAAGGTATCTCTGAATTGGTTGAAAGACTACCTGCACATTGATATATCTCCGAAAAAAGTCGGGGAGATCCTTACCGAGATCGGCCTGGAAGTAGAAGGAGAAGAAGTCGTAGAAAGTATTCCCGGCGGACTCCGCGGTGTTGTTTCCGGCCACGTACTCACCTGTGAGCAACATCCCAATGCCGACCGTTTATCACTGACTACCGTCGACGTAGGTGCCGAGGAGCCCCTGCAGATCGTTTGCGGTGCACCGAACGTAGCCAAGGGCCAAAAGGTCCTGGTCGCTACCGTTGGCACCGACCTGTATCCTACCGGTAGTGATAAGCCACTGACGATTAAGAAAGGCAAGATCCGCGGTGAAACATCAGCCGGTATGATCTGTGCCGAAGACGAGCTGGGCATAGGTACCGAGCACGACGGTATCCTGGTACTCCCCGAAGACACTCCCGTCGGTAAGCCCGGTGCCGAGATACTTAGTATCGACTCCGATTACGTGTACGAGATCGGCCTCACCCCTAACCGCTCCGACGCCACTAACCACCTGGGCGTAGCCCGTGACCTGGCCGCAGCCCTGAAGGTCAACTACGAACACGACGGGCGCGTGGAAGAACCCGCCGTCGATAGCTTTGAAGTACACAACCAGGATGATGTTGTCAAAGTGGACGTAAAAAACCCCGAGGCTTGTCCTCGCTACGCCGGACTTACCATTACCGACCTGACCATCGAAGAGTCTCCGGAGTGGCTGAGGAACCGGCTGAACGCCATTGGCGTACGCCCCATTAACAACGTAGTAGATGCTACCAACTTTATCCTGCACGAGCTGGGGCAGCCGCTGCACGCCTTCGACCTGGACAAGATCGGTGCGAAAAAGATCGTTGTGCAAACCCTGCCTGCCGGCACCAAATTCACGACGCTCGACGAGGTCGAACGCACCCTGACCGGCGAAGACCTCATGATCTGTGACGGGAGCGGGAAGGGCATGTGTATCGCTGGCGTTTTCGGTGGCATTGGCACCGGAGTCACGGACAGCACCAAACGCATCTTTCTGGAGTCAGCGCATTTCGAGGCGGGCTTCGTGCGTCGCACGAGTATGCGCCACAATTTGCGTACCGATGCCGCCAAGGTATTCGAGAAAGGCAGTGACCCTAACATCGCAGTTTATGCGCTGAAACGGGCGGCTCTGCTTATCGGCGAATTGGCGGGCGGGAAAGTTTCCTCCTCCATAGTCGACATCTATCCAAACCCCATCCATCCGGTGGAGATCAGCGTATCCCAGGAATACATCAATCGCCTGATCGGCGTGCAGATTCCGGAGGCCGAGATCAAACAGATACTGGCGGCCCTCGATATGCCAATCCGGGAAGAGCGGGGCGATACGCTGACCGTAGCCATTCCCACCAACAAAGCGGATGTAACGCGTCCGGCCGATGTGGTGGAGGAGATCCTGCGCATCTACGGATTCAACAAAGTGCCCATTCCACCCAATATCGATACGGCCATCAACGTAGCTCCCCAGCCGGAGCCCGCCGCCGTGCGCAACCAATTGGGTGATATGCTGGCTGCTCAGGGCTTCTACGAGATGATGGCTGTTTCCCTGTCGCAGTCGCGCTATTACCAAGAGGTTATCGGCGGGCTGGAGGACAAGGAGCTGGTCTACATCAATAATACTTCGAATGTGCACCTGGACATTATGCGTCCGGATATGCTGTTCAGTGCATTGGAAGCCGTTGTGCACAATCAGAATCGGCAGGTGAACCGAATCAAGCTGTTTGAGCTGGGGCGTACCTACCGACGCGATGACAAGGGCGATATTGACGAGCGGGAACACCTGAGCCTGGTGGTTGCCGGTGAGCGCCACGCACCAAACTGGATCACCGGCGGGACTGGCCGTCCGTCCGACTTCTATACCCTGAAAGGCTATGTACACGCCATTCTGGACCGTATGGGTATTCAGGGATATCAGGTCCGGACCCTGGAGAAGGATCCGCAATTCAGCTTCGGGATGACCTATCACCGGGGACCGAAGGACATAGTGACCTTCGGTAAGGTGGATGCGGCTGTCGCCAAAAGTATGGGTTGCCGGCACGAGGTTTTCTATGCCGACTTCAACTGGGCGGCCCTGATGCAGGCTATTGCCAAATCGCGTATTTCGTACCAGGAGGTAAGCAAATTCCCCTCCGTACGACGTGACCTGGCCCTGGTTATTGATACTTCGGTGAAATTTGAGGATATTGTGGCTATTGCCAAAAAGACTGGCAAGAAGCTCATTAAGGAAATCGACCTGTTCGACGTATACGAGAATGAGGAGCAACTGGGGGCAGACAAACGATCCTACGCCGTCAGCTTCCTCTTCGAGGATTTGAGCAAGACGCTGAAAGACAAGGAAGTCGACAAGGTGGTTCAAAAGTTGATCACCGAATACGAGCATAAACTGGACGCGTCGATACGCCGGTAACTCGAGATTGCGTTGAATGTAAAGAGCCCATACGGGCAAGGAGCTATAGAATTAGGATATAACTACATGAGTAGTATTTCAGATAGTATTGAATCGATTGAATCCAAGATCAAGCGCCTGGCTGAACAGTTGGAGCGCCTGAAAGCCGAAAACAAACAACTCAAACAGGAAAATGCCGAGCTCAAGCTACAGCAAAGCAGTTCGCGGCACCACCTGGATTTGGTGAGTGATCGGTTGACGGAACAACGGGAGCGACTCGTTCCCGATCCGGAAGATTCGACGATGTCGTCGGAGGAGTTACGCAAACAGATCGATCACTACGTACAAGAGATCGATGCCTGTATTGCGTGGTTATCGAAGCAGGAGTAGAAAGCATGAGGACGATGGAGGATCAAGAGACTAAAAATATCACAGTTGTCATTGCGGGTCGGCCCTATCCCTTGAAGATTAAAGGGGAAGATGAGCCGGCAATTCGCAAGATCGTGAAAGAAGTCAATGAAAAGATCAATAAATTCCAATTAACGTATACCCGTAAAGACAAGCAAGACTGCTTGTCGATGGCCCTGTTGACCTACGCTGTTGATTTGTTCAAGGCGCAGCAAAACCAAACCCGGGATACCATTATCGCCTCCCGCCTTTCCCAACTCGATCATCTGCTCGATGCACTCGTAGAGTGACAGATTCCGATTCGTTCGCGTAATGCGAAATTGCTTATCTTCCGTGAATGGCAGGTAATGACCAGCCACCAGCAGAAGATAAACCCCGGCAGTAGTGTTTTTTGGCGAAAGCCAATGTACTGCCCCATGAACCGGGATGCGTTCTAATGAGGATGCTTCCCTATCGTTAACTGAACTGTAAAACAAACGCTACATGGAAATTGGAATAGGATTGGCGATAGGCGCTTTGGTCGGTGCCATTGTTGGTTTTTTGGTAGTCAATATGTCTTCCAAAAAATTGCGCCAGCAAAAAATTGACCAGATCAACGAACAAGCAGACAAGCAAATAAAAGAAGCCCGGGAATCAGCTGATCGCATGTTGCAGGAAGCCCAGGCTAAGGCCGATAAAATCACAAACGAGGCCGAATCGAAGAACGAGCGCATCAAGCAACGCAAAATCCAGGAAGCAAAGGAGCGCTTTAGTAAAATGAAATCGGACTTCGAATCCCAGAAGTCGGAACACGTCGTAAAAATGAAAGAGCGGGAAATGGAAGTCCGCTCCCAGGAAAGCGACCTCAAAAATAAGCAAGAGCGCTTTCAGGATCAAATCAAAGAGTTGGATGCCCGCAAGTCAGAGCTCGACCAAACGGCGGCTGAAAACAAGGCCGTTCGGGAGAACCTGGATAAGCAGCTGAAGATCTTATCCAAAAGGAAGGAAGACCTGGATCAACTCAACGAACAGCGCATTAAAGAGCTGGAGTCTATTGCCCGCCTTTCGGAAGCTGAAGCCAAAGAGCAACTCCTCGACGCGGTTCAGGCCAAGGCTGAAACCGAGGCCATGGCCCTGAAAAAGAATGCAATCGAGCAGGCTAAAAACACAGCTACCAAGGACGCCAAGAAGATCATTATTCAGACTATCCAGCGGATGTGTGCAGAATACACCATTGAAAATACCGTTTCCGTATTCAACCTGGAAAGTGATGACCTCAAAGGGCAGATTATTGGCCGGGAGGGACGAAATATCCGGGCCCTGGAAGCAGCTACCGGAGCCGAAATTGTCGTAGACGATACGCCGGAGGCGATTGTTATTTCCAGCTTCGACCCCATCCGTCGTGAAGTATGCCGCCTTTCGCTGAAAAAGCTGGTAGCTGATGGTCGTATCCATCCGGCCCGCATTGAAGAGGTGGTGGCCAAGGTCCGCAAGCAGCTCGACGAGCAGATCGTCGAGATCGGCGAACGCACGGTGATCGAACTGGATCTGCACGGCCTCGACGCCTACCTCGTGCGTATGGTCGGCCGTATGCGATTCCGCTCCAGCTACGGGCAAAACTTACTCAAGCACTCCATCGAAACGGCGAATCTCTGTGCCATCATGGCCTCTGAGCTCGGGCTCAATCCCCGACAGATCAAACTCGCCAAGCGAGCCGGATTGCTCCACGATATTGGAAAAGTAGCCGAAGAAGATAGTGAACTGTCACACGCTCTGCTCGGCATGAAGATGTGCGAAAAGCACAACGAACACCCGGCAGTAATCAACGCCGTGGGAGCTCACCACGACGAGATCGAGATGAACAACATTATATCTCCCATCATCCAGGCCTGCGATGCCATTTCCGGTGCTCGTCCGGGTGCACGCCGGGAGATCCTGGAAAGTTACCTCAAGCGCATCGGCGAACTGGAGGAGCTGGCCATGGGCCACGAAGGGGTACAAAAAGCCTACGCTATGCAGGCGGGCCGCGAATTGCGCGTGATCGTCGAAAGCGAAAAGGTAACTGATCAGTACGCCGATGATCTCTCGTTCATGATCTCCCAGAAGATACAGGACGAGATGCAATTCCCCGGGCAGATCAAGGTGACGGTCATTCGCGAGAAACGAGCTGTTTCCTACGCGCGGTAAAGCCGTTCCATAACTAATGCGAGTTAGTCAAGCCGAGTTTTTTTAGCAAAAGCTCGGCTTGACTAACTCGCGTTGTATTTGGTAGATAGTATTAGGTAGTAGGACTTGCTTTAATCCCAATACCCTCTTCAAACCACCTTTTTCATAGTACTTTGGAGATGAGCGCTTTAAAAAATGGAGGCTTAGGTTTAGTTTGAGGTTCAGGATCGGCTTTGCCCAAACTCACCTTAATTCCAGGCCAGCTGGCTGCGTTCTTTCCAGTAGTGTTCGGGGGATTCTGAGAACTGCCGCAGGTGATCAAGGGAATCGTCCGACAGCTCGAGCTGAGCCACCGACAGATTGGAGTACAAATGAGCTTCTACGGCGGCTCCGGACAATACTACGTGGGCCCAGGGGTGCGCCAGCACAAAGGCCAACGCAATAGCATCCACGGATGAATCATAGCTGCGTGCCATATTTTCGAGGGTATCTCTGGTTTTAGCGAAGTCGGCATCCTGATTGCGGGGTGTCAGGCGGCCGTTGGCGAGTGCTTCTTTGACGATTATGCCCATTCCGCTGTCGGCCGCCTGGTGAAGGGAATCAGCCATGCTCTGTTCCAACACGTTAAAGGTAGCCTGGACGACGTCGAACAAATGGGTACCATCGATTCGGGTAAGCATAGCCCGCTCGAGCGTATCGGCCTGCCCGGGGCCACTCACGCTAAGCCCAATGCGTATGCCCTTTTCTTTCAATGCAGCCAATTCGCTAAGTACGTCTTTGTCATCGAGCACCCCGGTCTCCACGGTAGCGGAATGGATCTGGTAAAGTTTGAGATGAGGCAAGAGCACTTTCGATTCACTCCATTGTTGCTGCAACCGGCTTACGGAATGTTCCTTAACCTCGTGCTGCTCGGCTTCGACCTGCCAGTCGGCCGTGTAGGTATAGCCCCATTTGGAGCCAACGAACACATCGTCGGGCTTGTTTTCCTCCAACCAATTTTTCAGGAAGGTCTCTCCCCGTCCGTAGGACCGAGCCACGTCGAAGTACCGGACGCCCTCCCGATAAGCCAGGTCGAGCATACGGTGGGTACGGCGTTCCATGGCGTCGATGACGTAATTTTCGGCCATGTCGGCCCCGTGACCCAGGTTTATGTAGCCGGGTCGTCCGAGTGCGGCCAGGCCGAGGCCAAGGCGGGGAAGTTCGGGTCCGTTTTTACCGAGGGTATTGGTGGGTAGGGGCATTCGGTTGGGTGTTTGGTAAAGTCAAGAAAAAAAGGAAGATACGTCTTTCGTATTGCAAAAAAGGCAGATGGCATCGGGGATGGCATCCGCGATGGCATCGCAGATGCCATCCTATTCCGGCTGCTTCACCTCCTTCATCGCCAATCCCAACTCATCCAACTGCTTCTCATCCACCCGCGACGGTGCATCGATCATCACATCGCGCCCCTGGTTGTTTTTCGGGAAGGCAATGAAATCGCGGATCGAGTTCTGGCCATTAATCACCGCACACAAACGATCAAACCCGAAGGCAATACCACCGTGTGGAGGCGCTCCGTATTCAAAAGCGCCTAACAGGAAGCCAAACTGCTCCTCGGCCTCCTCCGGAGTGAATCCGAGCAGCTTGAAGTTTTTGGATTGCAGCTCCCGGTCGTGGATACGAATCGAGCCACCACCGATCTCCACGCCGTTGATCACCAGATCGTAGGCATCAGCCCGCAGGGATTTCATGGTCTCGAAATCGCCGTCGAGCATGCGGGCCATATCGGCCTTCTTGGGCGAGGTGAAGGGGTGGTGCATGGCGAAGAAACGCTCTTCGTCCTCGTCCCACTCCAACAATGGAAAATCAACGACCCACAGCGGCTTGAAATCACCCTCCTTCATCAGGCCGAGGCGACGGCCCATTTCGAGGCGAAGTTCTCCGAGCTGTTTGCGGGTTTTCTCCTCTTCACCGGCCAGTATGAGGAGCAAGTCGCCTGGCTCGGCATCCATGCAGTCAGCCCAGGCCTTCAAGTCCTCTTCGGAAAAGAATTTATCGACCGATGATTTAAACGAACCATCTTCGTTATACTTCACATAAACCAACCCCTTCGCACCGATCTGGGGACGTTTCACCCAGTTGGTAAGTTCGTCGACCTGCTTGCGGGAATAACCAGCCTGCCCCTTGGCACAAATACCGGCCACTAGTTCTACACTATCGAAGACCTTGAAACCTTTATTCTGCGCCAGATCGTTCAAATCATTGATCACCATACCGAAACGTTTATCCGGCTTATCAGAACCATACAAACGCATGGCTTCATCGTAGTTCATTCGCTCAAACTCGGGGAGCTCCACTCCAATAGTGTTTTGGAATAAATGGCGGGTAAGCCCCTCAAAGGTCTGTAGCACCTCCTCCTGAGTGACGAATGCCATTTCGCAGTCAATCTGCGTAAATTCCGGTTGGCGATCAGCCCGCAGGTCCTCATCGCGGAAACACTTAACGATCTGAAAATAACGATCAAATCCCGATACCATAAGGATCTGCTTAAACGTCTGCGGCGACTGCGGCAAGGCATAAAACTGCCCGGGATTCATGCGGCTTGGCACCACGAAGTCCCGCGCACCCTCCGGCGTACTTTTGATAAGGAACGGCGTCTCAATCTCGACAAACGACTGGCCATCGAGGAACTTACGCGTTTCCAGGGCCAGTTTCGACCGGAAAATAATGTTGCGCTGAACCGGATCGCGTCGCAAATCCAGGTAGCGGTATTTCATACGGAGGTCTTCGCCACCATCGGTGTCATCCTCGATCGTAAAAGGAGGCACCTGTGATGCATTCAAAACCTCCAGTTTCTGTACATCAATCTCGATATCACCCGTTGGGCGATTGGGGTTTTTATTACTGCGTTCGCGAACCGTTCCCTCCACTTTGATCACGAACTCGCGCCCCAGCTTACGGGCCCGTTCACACATTTCGGAGTCATCGTCCATGCTGAAAACCAATTGGGTAATGCCGTAGCGATCCCGCAAGTCGATAAAGGTCAGGGCGCCAAAATCACGGTTCGCCTGCACCCATCCGCTGAGGGTTACAGATTGGCCTTCGTGTTGCATTCGGAGTTCTCCACAAGTGTGTGTACGGTACATGAACGGTCGGTTTATTGTCTAAGAATAGAGGTTCAAGGACAGCCTGAAAGTTCCGCCCTTACCCCTTGGCGGCCCAAAAATAACGGATAATCCACAAAACGACTTTCTTTTCTACAATAAGATATGATTACCTTCGGCTATGGAAGATGAAAAAAGCCCTTCCTACAATCAGGCATGAGTGAACAGGCACGCAAGTTTGGTACCGCCCCCGTTTTTTTTACCGCCATATCCACGATCTTGGGTGCGGTCATGTTTCTGCGCTTTGGTTTTGCGGTTGGAGCCGTGGGCCTGATCGGCACCTTCGCCATTATCCTCATCGGCCATGCGGTAACCATCCCCACATCTATGGCCATTGCCGAGATCGCTACCAACCAGAAAGTGGAGGGTGGTGGTGAATACTACATCATATCGCGCTCCTTCGGACTGGTAATAGGCTCATCCATCGGGATCGCCCTGTACTTTTCTCAGGCCATCAGTGTAGCTTTCTACATAATTGCCTTCTCGGAAGCCTTCACCCCCGTATTTGATTTCGTGCGGGAAAACTACGTGCTGGATTCCTCCCTGACCTGGCTCCTCTCCAAAAAACAAACCGTTAGCATTCCGGCATTATTCCTGCTGATGGCCGTAGTACTGACAAAGGGCGCTGACCTTGGCGTCAAAATGCTATACGTGGTGGTAGCCACCCTTTTCGTAGCACTGGTTGCCTTTTTTATTGGCGTGACACCTTACAGTCAGCAAAACCAACTCGATCCATTCGCCAGCGCAAGCGAAGCGCCCGTAACGTCCCTGCCAGATAACGATACGGCCAGCTCCTCCGAATTAAATCAGTCCGACTCCACCTTTTCCAATAGCCGACACGAAGTAATCCGTGAAGCGGATCCGGATGCTTTTTCCGGAAGGACCTCGCCACCCGTAGAAATACCGGGATTCTTTACCGTCTTTGCCATTATCTTTCCGGCCTTTACCGGTATGACTGCCGGAGTCGGGCTTTCGGGTGACCTTCGAAAACCGGGAAAGTCCATTCCCCTGGGTACCGTAGCGGCTACCATCGTTGGCATGGTCATTTACTTCTTCATTGCTTACAAACTGGCTGTCTCGGCCTCACCCGCAGATTTGGTAGATACCAGTCGTCTGGTTATGGCTGATATTGCCTGGCAGGGATGGTGGCTCATTCCCACCGGCCTGGCAGCGGCGACCATCTCCTCCGCCCTGGGCTCCATTCTGGTTGCTCCGCGAACCCTGCAGGCCATTGCCCGTGACCGGGTACTGCCTTCGCCAGGATTCAACTTTTGGTTATCGCGAGGGCGCGGCAAGAATGATGAGCCCTTCAATAGCACCCTGGTCACCATTCTGCTGGCCTTTATTTTCATTGTCATCGGAGAGCTCGATTTCGTGGCAGAGATCATCTCCATGTTTTTTATGGTGACCTACGGTACCCTCTGCCTGATCTCTTTTTTCCAACACTTTGCTGCTGACCCCTCTTACCGCCCCACATTCCGCTCCCGCTGGTACTTTTCACTGTTCGGAGCCTTTGCCTGTTTCGGGTTGATGTTTTTCATGAATGCCGCCTACGCCGTAATGGCTTTGGCCTTAATGGTGGCTTTCTACTATCTGATCAGCAGCTACAACCCCGACAAAAAGAACCTGTCACTCATATTTCAGGGAGTCATTTTCCAGCTCAGCCGCCAGTTGCAGGTGTTTTTACAAAAAGCCGATAAGGAGCAAACGGGAAGCTGGCGCCCCTCCGCCGTCTGTATTTCCGAACATTCTTTCTCACGGCTGGCTGCCTTTGATCTGTTGAGGTGGCTTTCTCAGCGCTATGGGTTCGGTACCTATATCCATAAAATCGATGGATACTTATCAAAAACAACCCACGAAGAAGCACACCGCAGCAAGGACCGCCTCATCAAGATGGCAGAAGCCAGTAATAGCAATATTTATATAGACACCCTGATCAGCCCCTCTTACACCTCCGCCATTGCCCAAGTAATTCAGCTGCCGGGAATTTCCGGAACGGAGAACAACCTATTACTACTGGAGTTCTCCAAAAACAACCCCGATAATATGGAGGCTATTGTCGACAACTTTAAACTAATCAAATCAGTAGCCTTCGACCTCATCATTCTGGGAAGCAGCGAACGGGGCTACGGAATGAAGCAAAGTATTCATATCTGGATTACCTCCAACGATTACATCAATGCCAATCTGATGATCCTGCTCGGCTACATCATCATCGGCCATCCGGATTGGAAACGCGCCCAAATAAAGATCTTCGCCATTTTCCCCGAAGAGACCATCGAGGAAGAACGCGAACGCCTGAGCGTATTGATCGAAGCGGGGCAGTTGCCCATTTCACCAAAAAACATTGAGATCATTCCCAATAAAGAGGCCACCGACCCCAAAAGTATCATCAACGAAAAATCCAGGGACGCCGACCTGTCCATTATCGGCATCCGGGATGAGGTAATTCGCCACGATGGCATCACGATCTTTGAGGGCTACAAAGGAATTGGGAACACCCTCTTCGTCAATGCCGCAGCTCAAAAAAACATTAAATAACCGGGACCATCCCACATGCGCTTTTGTGGTCCCGCCCGGTCAAATGGATGTCAAAAGGCCCCAACCTTTAACCGACAAAACATCCAGATCGCCAAAGATTACGTTTCTTATAACAGGTAAACAAAAGTAAGGGACATTGTGCCCCTGAACCAACACAAGGATTTTGTTGAAGTCTTTTTGCCGAAAGGCGAAAGCCTGAAAGACAAAGCCGATTTCCTCAAGACGATCGTTCCTGAAAAGTCAATATACCAATCAGGAATAGAGGTAACGCCAGTACGGGCAGGAATAGCAACCCTTTAATAAGATCACCCATATAATTGACAAATGTCATCTGGTTCCTGAGAAAGCCCTGCTAACTTGCAACCAGTTGAAAGTTGTAGAACCCCGGACACCCAAGCGATTACAGACACCCTGCTTCTTTTGTTTAACCAGTTTACAGTTTCGTGACATTATATCATCATGTGCAAACTATTTTTGCAGCAATCGGCAAAGCCCGAAACAACCATGCTCGACAGGTACAAGATATTAACGGTGACTCATAAACGTGTTAATCTCAAAGAGATTAGCCAATACGCCGTTCATGCATCTGACAACTGCTCGTTAGAGGTTCGACTCGAAGAACTGAAACAACAGTTTCACTTTCCCGAGCTCATGTATCTGGCTACCTGCAATCGGATCATGTACTTCTTCGTCACTGACCGGGAGCTGGACAACGCCTTCGTAGCTGAGTTCTTTCAGCATATCAATCCCACACTGGAGGACGATCAACTGGAATTGATCATGGATCACGCCCTGGCCCTTTCCGGCCTGGATGCGCTGAACCACCTGCTCGATGTCGCCTCTTCCATTGATTCGCTGGTGATCGGCGAGCGCCAAATTCTGGGCCAATTGCGCGATGCTTACCATCAGTGCCGCGATTGGGGCCTTACCGGTGACAATATCCGGCTTGCCATGGATCACGCTGTAGTTTCGGCCAAGAAAGTGTACTCCAAAACGCGAATCGGTGAAAAGCCGGTTTCCATTGTTTCGCTGGCCATCCAACGATTACTCCACACCAACCTCAGCAAAGAATCACGACTGCTGCTCATCGGTGCCGGTCAAACCAACCAATTGGTTGCCAAATTCCTGGCCAAGAACGAATTTACCAACGTAACTGTCTTCAACCGCTCCATTAATAAAGCCGAAAACGTTGCGCGGACACTGAGCGGGAATGCCCTCCCATTGTCCGAACTCGATTCCTACCAGGAAGGATTCGACGGCATCATCATCTGCACCGGTTCCACCAAACCCATTCTGGATGCTGAGCTCTACCAGAAACTGCTCGCCGGTGAATCAGGTCGCAAGGTCGTGATCGATCTTGCCATCCCTCACAATACACATCCCAACGTCATGCGCGACTTCGATGTCCAATACATCGAAATCGAAGGGCTGCGCGTCATGGCCAAAGAGAATATGGCCTTCCGCGAGCGGGAAGTAAGCCGCGCCCGGGAACTACTGACCGAGCTGCTGGCCGAATTTCCGGTCCTCTTCAAACAACGCCAGGTCGAACTGGCCATGCGCTCCGTACCCACCGAGATCAAAGCCATCAAATCCCATGCTATGAACGAGGTTTTCCGTAAAGAAGTGGATTCCCTCGATGACGGTACCCGCGAATTGGTCGAACGCATGTTGAGCTACATGGAAAAGAAATGCATCGGTATCCCTATGAAAGCCGCCCGCCAACTCTCCGAATAAAAAAACGGCTCACAACAACTTCTGCCCCAATCAATTCGTTTCAATAGGCGAAGGAAGAAGCGCCTTCACACTTCGGCGTATTTTACCGCCACCAACGTACACTAAACCACAATCCCAATATTGTGACAAACGCATCATCCATGAGTCGCATACTTGCTTCGATCGGACTAACGGCGTTGCTTTTGGGGTCGGTATCGGCTCAGGAGGCACCACCAAAAGAAATTCGCGGGGAACTGAGCATCAACGGGCAAATTTACGAGTACCTGGTTGATGAATGCGGGGACACGATTATCATGGCTCAACTCGACGAAGTACCCATCTCGTCCACCCGAACCTTCAGCAATGCGGAGGACTACCGCAAATACCGGCGCTACCGGCGCTATGCCTACCACGTATATCCCTACGCCGCTGAGGCCATTCGCATATTCCGCGAACTGGAAGTGGAAGTGGATTCCATGAGTAAACGGGACCGTCGACGACATATCAAAGACCTGCAAAAGCAGCTGAAAGAAGAGTTTGAAGATCCCCTGAAAAAACTCACCAAACTTCAGGGTATGATCTTGTTCAAAATGATCGAAAAGGAATTAGATACGCCAATGTACTTCCTGATCAAAGACCTGCGAAATGGCCTGACGGCATTCTACTGGAATACTATTGGCTCCATTTATGGCCACCACCTGAAGGACGGCTACATCCGGGGGGTAGACCCCATCCTGGATATGGTCCTCGATGATATCGATGTCTCCTACGAAGCTCCGGCCTCCACGACAACGCAACGGTAGGGAATGAATGAACAGCAGCAACGCATCCTGACGGCTGTTCTGGCCTTTTTCATTACCGCCATCCTGGCATACTGGGTTATGGAGGCTCTTTTCAGCACCCGGCAGAATGAGCCCATGCGCCGCTCACTGGAAAAAGAAGAACCTGTGGAACTGGTGGTTCCCAAACCCGCCGAACCCGAAAGTCCCGCCCTGTTACAGGCTCGCCAGGAATTATCGGATGTACCCTTTGAGCCCGGCTCGGTAGCCGACAAACTCTACAACCTGCTCACCTCTTCTAAAGAAAATTACAGCCGCGAACTCTATACCTTTCGGCACGACTTCGAACGCGGATCGACCCAACTCACCGACTCCCTGACCGGGGAACTCGACCAGTTGGCAGCCATTTTGAAAGTGTATCCCGACCTGAATATCTCCCTGGAATGCCATACCGATGACAGTGGTGATCGCCTCGTAATGCGCGACCTTTCGGAAAAACAGGCAGATGCCATGCGCGAACACCTGATCGAAGCCGGTGTATCGGTCGGACAGATCGACGCCCGGGGGTTTGGTTCGGATGTGCCACTGACTTCCAACCGCACCGAGGAAGGACGAGCCCAAAACAGGCGCATCGAAATGAGCCTCCGCGTTTATTGATTTCCCGTCCAAACTGCTGAAATTTCGGATCAGATACAGTAATTTCCTCGCATGACCATCCAACACTCATCCATGCAGGAAGCGCTTGCGAACCTATCCGGGCGAATCGAAGGTGATCTGCACTACGATTCCCTGATGCGCACCTTGTACGCTACCGACGCGTCCGTATACCGGCAACTACCACTAGCCGTAGCCCTGCCCAAGTCCGCGGAAGACATTGTTCAACTCATCAATTTTGCGCACCGCCATAAGACCTCCCTCATCCCCCGGGCTGCGGGTACTTCCCTGGCCGGCCAATGCGTGGGTGAGGGTATTGTGGTGGATACAGGACGGCACCTCAACCAGATCCTGGAATTCAATGCCGAAGAGCGTTGGGTACGCATTCAGCCGGGTGTCATACGCGACGAACTCAACGCCTTTCTGAAACCCCATGGCCTCTTCTTCGGCCCCAACACCTCCACTGCCAACCGCTGTATGCTGGGTGGTATGGTCGGCAATAATTCCTGCGGCACCACCTCCATCGTGTACGGGTCGACCCGCGACC
>JASBTH010000285.1 GCA_030148525.1 Saprospiraceae bacterium
GTGAGCCGTGGCGCGTGAACCGTCTTAATCCACCAACGTCTCCTTGATCACAGCCTTCACTTCCCGGATTTCTTTCTCCGAAAGGGAATCCAGGCTTTTAATGATCCGGCGCTTATCGATGGTACGGATTTGATCCAGAACCACCCAACTTTTTTTCTCGTCCAATGTAATGGACACGCGGGTAGGATATTTCTTTGATTTGGAGGTAATAGGAGCGATGATCACCGTGCGCAGAGGACGGTTCATTTCATCGGGGGAGATGATAACACAGGGGCGTGTTTTCCGGATTTCGCTTCCGATGGTAGGGTCCAGGTTGACAATGACGACCCGGTATTGTTCGATTGTGATGCTCATTCATCCAGATCTTCGTCCTCGAACACATCGTCGATCAATAGTTCATCGTCTCCCAGTTTATGCATTTGCTGAAAGGCAGCTTCCCAGCCAGCCCTGGGTTGATGGGCCGGTTTCAGGATGAGGTAACCTTCTTTGAAAATCAATTCCACTTTGTCAGTCATTTGGTAGCGCTCCAAAATGGGTTTCGTGAGTCGAATTCCCTTTGAATTGCCAATTTGAATGATTGGTACTTCCATGATTTTCCTTGCTGCAATAGTGATTACAATGTAATTACAAATTTAAATGAATCTCCTCAAAAAAGCAATGGACCACTAAGACACAAAAGGCACTAAGGAATCTTGTGCTCCTTAGTGCCCTTTGTGTCTTAGTGGTAAAAAACCGTTTGCCGTGAATCGTAAACCGTGGACCGTTCAACTTATTTCCGTAAACGCAGACGTACCCCCGTCAGCACCGACATGGTGTGGAGGCGATCGTGGGTGGGGCCCATACCTTCGGAGAAGTAACCCAGGTTGTGGGAGTAGGTAGGTTGGACAAAGATACCGAGGTTTTCACTGATTACCCGCTCAACCCCAATGCCGAGGTTCAGCGTTACGTAGCTGTTTTCCCAGAAACCGCCCCCTTCGAGCCAGCCGTAGCGGTTGTTGAAGCTGGATTCGCCCCGGCGGGGACGGATCAGGCCTTCGGGTAGTCCGAGACCTTCGGGGAAGACCCCGTAAAAGTTCGTTTCGTACGCCACTTGCAGGGAGGCGCCAGCGGTGGCGTAGGCTTTCCAGCCCTTATCCATAATGGCGTTATAGCGCACGTAAATGGGTAAACTGATCACATCCAGTTCGACAAAGTCAAATTTTTCGGCGGTATAGCCTTGATCCAGGCTACCGCGTGTGACAAGGATGGGCAGTGGATCGTAGCGAACGGCCGTGTAGCCAATTCCGCTGCCCACTTCCATGCGACCAAAGTCCAGACCCAAGGACAATCCGCCACCGTACCCGAGGGTGTAGCGGTCGTACCCAACGATGCCCAGGTCACCATCGGGAGGAGTAATAACGCGATTGTATGCCGCGCCCCCGAACGCTCCGATTACCAGGGTTGCTGGTGATGACGGTGTTTTAATAGCAGGCTGTTGGAAGGCGAGAGGTCCGAAAGTGAGGTCCGGTGCGTTTTTACCCGGCAGGATGCCCGTCATACTCCAGGTGGTTTCTGCCTTCGGTGTGCCCAGTGGCAGGACAGGCATCAGGCCTTTATTAAGGCTGGTACCGGATGACAGGCCATTTTCTTCCCGGCGCAGGGGTAAAAGAGATAATGTTGCAGTTTCATCAGCAATATCGACCTTATTCCCGGTAGGACCGGCTTCGGTAGTGGTCGTACCATTTGGACTGACCTGACTATCAGTGGCCGGACTTCCTTCGGATAAGCTACTTCGGGAAGAAGCCATGGGAGTAACCGGTTCTGATTCAGTTGGTGTAGTAGTTGGGCTCAGTGGATTCCCCAGGCGAATAAAGAGTAATAAGATCAGCGATAAGAGGGCCGCTTCCACTATTTTGTAGGAAGCCAGGCGCTGAGTGAGTAGAACGTGGGCATCCATTTGCCGGCGCAGGGCCGACCAGTTAGGAGCGGGTTGGTTAACGTCCAGGCCACGCATTTTGGCGAAAGCCACTTCATCGATGAGGGAAGCATCAAGTTCCGGAACGCCCGAATCTACGGTATCCATGGCCTGTTCAAACTGCTCCCAGGCGTCGGTCGGCAGATCGGGATGCAGACTTTGCAGCTTATTGCGAACGATATGGTCCAGTGGTTTATCCGGCGTGATTTGATCCGGAAATTCGGGAGCACCTACGGCCTGTTCAAACTGCTCCCAGGCGTCGGCCGGCAGGTCGGGACGTAGGCTTTGCAGCTTGTTGCGAATGATATGGTCCAGTGACTTATCCTCCATGATTTGATCCGGAAGTCAGGATTTCTTTTAGTTTGATACGCGCCTTCACCAAGTTGGAGCGCGAAGTGCTCTCTGAAATATTTAAAAGGTCTCCCACTTCTTTGTGGGAGTATCCCTCAACTACGTACAGGTTAAAAACCGTTCGGTAGGCGGGGGTTAATTGTTGTATAGCTGCGAGAATCTCTTTCTCGGAGCACCGGCTGATGGCATCGGCCTCGTCGGTACTCAGGGAGTGAGCCTGCTCAATATCTTCCGTACGTCGCCGGATATTCTTGCGGTAATAATCGATAGCCGTGTTGACCATGATCCGCCGTATCCAGGCGCTCAGCGAAGTGCCCGTCTGGTATTTGCGAATATTTCCAAACACCTTAATAAACCCTTCGTGCAAAATGTCCAGCGCATCGTCCTGATTATTCGAGTAGCGCAGGCAAACTCCGAGCATGGAGCTATAGAACTCTTCGTACAGGGCTTTCTGCGCCCACCTTTCTTTACGGACACAGGCCTTTATCAGGTCCCGTTCGTTGTATTCTGCTGGCAAAGCGATATGCATACGTTGAGTTTAGGTAGCATTGGTGGAGATCAGCGCACCGATTACGTTAGAAAACGGTCGCCTGCGATCCCAAAACCTCTCTGTAAATTAGATGTTCACCAGCACATTAACAAGACACGCAGCAAGGAACTTCGCTATTGACGGCTTAATGACAACGCTCCCTCCCCTTTTTTCGCTGCCAGTTTCGGCGTATTTATTGAGCTTATTTACCATTATCGGCCATTTAAAACATTTTTCGATTTTATAAAATTTTTTGTTTTTAAAACTTAACCCATTTTTGTACTTTTACCAACACATTAACTTGGTCTTACTCCACCTATGAGCGATCCTACCCAGAACGATACGGCCAACAGCAATGGCCAGGAAAATATCATCAGCCTGAAGGGTATGTACGAGAATTATTTTCTCGATTATGCCTCTTATGTAATCCTCGAACGGGCTGTTCCCGCTATCGGCGATGGCCTGAAGCCCGTGCAGCGACGCATCCTGCACGCCATGAAAGAAATGGATGACGGCCGTTTTCACAAAGTGGCCAACATCATTGGTCAGACCATGCAGTACCACCCCCACGGTGATGCTGCCATCGGCGATGCTCTGGTCAACCTCGGCCAGCGCGACCTGATGATCGATTGTCAGGGAAACTGGGGAAACTTCTTTACGGGGGATGGTGCTGCCGCACCCCGTTATATTGAGGCACGCCTGACGAAGTTCGCCCTGGAAGTAGCCTTCAATGCCAATACCACCGAATGGCAGCTTTCCTACGACGGCCGCAAGCGCGAGCCCATCGACCTGCCCATGAAGTTTCCACTGCTGCTCGCTCAGGGAGCCGAGGGGATCGCAGTGGGGCTATCCACCCGCATTCTTCCCCACAACTTTGTGGAGCTCATCAAAGCCTCCATAAAGATCCTGGAAGGCAAGCGGGTAAAGATCTATCCCGATTTCCAAACCGGCGGTATGATCGACGTTACGGATTATAACAGCGGAGCGCGCGGTGGGCGCGTGAAAGTGCGTTGCCACATTGAACAGGTCGATAAAAACACCCTCGCCATCCGCGACTTACCCTATGGAGTGACCACTACCTCCCTTATCGACAGCATCATCAAAGCCAATGACAAGGGAAAGATCAAGATCAAAAAGGTGGTCGATAACACCGCCCAAAATGTAGAGATCCTCATCGACCTGGCTCCCAATACTTCACCCGACGTCACCATCGGCGCCCTCTACGCTTTTACCAACTGTGAGGTATCGATCTCGCCCAACGCCTGTGTGATCATCGACGACAAGCCCCACTTCGGCAGTGTCGAGGACCTGTTGCGTACCTCTACCGAGCACACGCGCGAGTTGCTGCGCCAGGAGTTACTCATCAAACAGGAAGATTTGCGCTCCAAATGGCACATGGCCAGCCTGGAGAAGATCTTCATTACCAAACGCATCTACCGCGATATCGAAGAAGCCGAATCCTTCGATGAAGTCCTGAAGATTATTGATACCGGACTGCGCAAATACGTGCGGACGCCATCCGACAAGAAAAAGGATGACCGCCTGGCATTGATGCGGGAGATCGAGGAAGAGGATATCATCAAACTTACCGAAATCCGCATTAAGCGCATTTCCAAATACAACGAATTCAAGGCCGACGAAAAGCTGGCCGAATTGGAAGCCGGCCTGGAACAAGTTGCCCACGACCTTGAGCACCTCACTGAATTCGCCATCGACTACTTCCAAAACCTGCTGGAAAAATACAGTGAAGGACGCGAGCGCAAGACCATTATCACTGAATTCGACACCATTCAGGCCACCCAGGTCGTAGCCAATAACGCCAAATTGTACGCCAATTATTCCGAAGGATTTATCGGTACGGGCCTGCGCAAAGACACCTTCATTACCGATTGCTCCGATATCGACGACATCATCGTTTTCCGGAAGGACGGTAAGTTTCAGGTTACCCGCATTTCCGAAAAGACCTTTGTCGGCAAGGACCTCATTCACGTGGCAGTGTGGCATAAAGGCGATGAGCGCACTACCTACAACCTGATCTACGTTGATGGCAAGACCGGCGTGACCCGAGCTAAACGCTTTCAGGTAAAGGCTATTACCCGCGACCGGGAGTACGACCTGACGAAAGGCACCAAGGGATCGAAAGTCCTCTATTTTTCTGCCAATCCAAACGGGGAGGCCGAAGTAATTGATGTTAAACTCTCCCAGGGCTCCAATGCGCGAAAGAAACTATTCGATTTTGACTTCGGAGACATCGATATTAAAGGTAGAAGCTCCCAGGGTAACATCCTCACCAAATACCCCGTGCGATCCATCAAGCTTCGGGAAGTTGGTAAATCAACCCTCGGGGCTATGGACGTCTGGATGGATGAGGTGAGCGGTCGCCTCAACACCGAGGAGCGCGGACTCTACCTCGGAGCCTTCGACACCGGTGACCTGCTGCTCGCTATCT
Source organism: Saprospiraceae bacterium (assembly GCA_030148525.1). GTDB lineage: Bacteria > Bacteroidota > Bacteroidia > Chitinophagales > Saprospiraceae > DT-110. The sequence goes on from JASBTH010000285.1 coordinate 5,284, forward strand.
ATCGCGATGGCACTTACGAGCAAATGGAGCTAGACCTCAACAAGCGCTTTACCCCCAAGGACGTTGTCCATCTTGGAAAATTTGTGGACGACTTGGTCATCAGCTCCATCTACTACGAAGGGGAGCGCGGTATGACTTTGGTAAAACGCTTCCAGATCGAGACCACCTCCATCGATCAGAAATTCCCCTTCATCACCGAGCACAAAGATTCCAAGTTATTCTTTGCGACCGTCCATCCGGAACCAACCGTCACCTACAAACTGCGCGAAAAGAACCAGACCAAGGAAAAAGAGCTCAATCTGACCGATTTCATCGATGTCAAAGGGTGGAAATCGCTGGGTAACAAACTGGAGGATAACAAACTCACCAGTGTTAAAGAAACCAGCGAACCGCTCAAAGCGCAACCCGAAAAAGATGAAAACGGAAAGCTGAAGCCCGGTGACAGCCTGGAACTCGATCTTTAGACAGGGAGGCTACTCTTTCAGAATGCGTTTCTTTTAGTAGCTTTCGCAAAAAAATATGCGCCACCTTCTATTGCTCTGCCTGAGCCTGCTATCAACTTTGGTAACCGCCCAGGACGAGGCTTTTCCCGCCACCTGGGAAGGCGAATGGCGTGGTGATCTGGTCGTATACCAACACGGAAATGAAGTGCAGCGGATTCCCATGTCCCTGACCATCCTTCCGCTGGGATCAAACGGGCATTACACCTGGGCTATTCAGTATGGGCGGGACGAAAGCAATTTGCGTCCCTACCGATTAATACCCGCGGATCCGGAGAAAGGACAATTCGCCATTGACGAACAAAATGGTATAGTACTCGATGGTTTTTTCCAACGGGATACGTATTTCAGCCTCTTTTCGGTTTCGGGGTCCCTGTTGCAGACCCGGGTCCAACGTACACAGGATACGCTGCTATACGAGATTACTGCCGGACCTATGGAGCCACTTAACACCTCGGGAGGCCGGGACTCCATCCCGGCAGTCGACTCCTATGCCATACCCACCTTGCAGCGAGCTATTCTCCAGCGTCAGAAGTAGTTCCCCGGAACGCCGGCCCACGTAAAATTGCGCCATTCCGGAGATCGTGGAATTCGCCGTTTTCCAGTACCACTTGCCCACCCTGGATTACAAAGAGGATTCCTTCGGGATACTGATGTGGATCGGTAAATTCCGCCCGGTCAATAATGGTCTCAGGGTCGAAGATAGTCAGATCGGCCATATACCCTTTGCGGATGGCTCCCCGGTCGGTGAGCCCCAGGCGTGCTGCCGGCAGGGTGGTCATTTTGTGCAGGGCTTCTTCAAGCGATAATAAGCCCTTTTCGCGAACGTAATACCCTAAAACTCTCGGAAACGTACCGTATACCCGCGGGTGTGGGTGCCCCTTCCCGATCGGGTTGATGCGTCCGTCGGAAGCGACCATAGTCATCGGATGTTGTAAAATGCGCTCTACATCCTCCTCCTTCATAGCGTGAAAAATGCAGGATGCTCCCCGATGCAACTGGGCCTGAATAATGAGTTCTGCGCCATTTTCCAGCGTTGGCTCCAGTCCTTCCGCTACCGCCCAGTCGTGCAAGGTCTTTCCTTCGAATTCTGGCTTCCAGTTGAACACCGAAAACTGTACTCTGCGCAGGTCATTACCTCCCCGGTCGTTTTTAAGATTAAAAATGATGGCTTGCTTAATGCTATCGCGCAAAACCGGATCTTCGCATCTTTTGGCGAAAGCCTCATAACGACCGCCCGCCATCGACCAGGCCGGTATCAGGATACTCAGGCTGGTATAGGAAGCGGTGTAGGGATACTGATCGATCATTACATCCAAGCCGGCTTCCCGCGCGGAATCGACCATAGTCAGGGTCTTTTTCGAGCTACCCCACATAGGGTAACCTACGACCTTATGGTGCGTCAGCACAACGGGGATATCAGCCCGATCAGCTATGGTTATCGCCTCGGCTACGCCCTCAATCAGGCCTAACCCCTCCTCCCGTAAATGAGAAGTATAAATACCTCCGAGCTGACCAGCTTCTTTGGAGAGCGCAATGACTTCCGATAGTTCAGAGTAGGTGCCGGGCAAGTATTTTAAGCCGGTAGAAATGCCAAAGGCTCCATCCTCCATTCCCTCGCGGATACCGGCCTTCATGGCCTCCAACTCTTCCTCGGTGGGCTTGCGGTTATCGAGCCCCATCACCTGGCTGCGGACGGTATTATGCCCGACGAGGTAGGCCACATTGAGCCCTACTCCCAGGTTTTGGAGACTGTCGAGGTAGTCGTCGAGCGGAACGGGAGAGCCTCCGTCCGGGCCACCCAGAGCGGTCGTTACTCCCATGCGGAGGTGGCTCTCTGCACTGGGGTACAGCGTGATGGGGCCAAGGTGGGTGTGCAGATCAATAAAGCCCGGACTCACAGCTAGCCCCGTGGCATCTATTTCACGAGAGGCTTCGCCTCGTAGGTTGGTGCCTACCCGGGCAATACGTCCATCTCGCACCGCCACATCCATGACCACGCCCGCCTCGGCATCACCCGCATAGACGCTACCATTTCGAAGAATCAAATCGTAAGACTCGGGTTGACAACCGGCCAACAGAACCAGGTAACCCAGGAAGAATAGTTTGCGCATCGTTTTTGCTTTGGCAAAAAGATACTACAAAAGAAAGAAATCAGGCCGAGGCCTTTTCAGTTCGGCGTTGCTCCCACTTCCAGGCGGACGACATGATATCGTCGATGGAAAAATGAGGCTGCCACCCGAGGCGTTCCGCTGCTTTCTTATAGTTGGCGTAGATGGCTTCTACATCACCGGCCCGACGGGGCCCGATGGCGTAATTCAGCTTTTGGCCGGTGGTCTTTTCAAATGCCTGGATGGCTTCGAGTACGGTCACTCCTTCCCCGATCCCGAGGTTAAATACCTCACAAGATTCCTGGTTACGACCTTCGAGTAAGTACTGTAAAGCCAGGGTATGTGCTGCCGCCAGATCCATGACGTGAATATAATCCCGAATGCAGCTACCATCGCGGGTATCGTAATCATTGCCGAACACGGTCATTTCTTTGCGCTTACCAATGGCCGTTTCCGTAATCACCGGAACCAGGTTAGAAGCCTTGTTTGCAGGATCCTCCCCGTTCAGGCCACTGGGGTGAGCTCCCGCCGGATTGAAGTAGCGGAGTAATACCGTAGTGATCCCGGGAATATTTTTGGTCACATCCTGCAAAATATCTTCCCCCATTTGCTTGGTCCGACCGTAGGGAGATTCGGCCTCCTGGCGCCGGGTCGCTTCCGTGACCGGAAGTTCGGTGGCATTGCCGTACACCGAGCAGGAAGAAGAGAAGATCAGGTTTTCGGTGCCAAACTCACGCATACAGTCCAGCACATTCAGAAGCCCCACCAGGTTGTTGCGGAAATATTTGAGCGGTTTTTCCACCGACTCTCCCACGTGTTTTGAAGCAGCAAAATGGATTATTCCGGCAAAGGGTCCTTCCTTGCGGAAAACGTCTTTGGTGGCTTCCAGATCCTTAAGGTCAACGGGATAATTCGTTATGCGTTTTCCGGTAATAGCTTCAATATTATCAGCTACCGAATCTTTGGCATTGGACAAATCATCAATGCTAACCAGATCAAAGCCATTGTCCAATAAATGTATAATGGTGTGGCTACCGATATAACCGAAACCACCTGTAACCAGGATCTTCTTCATATGCTAGGGGATTTTTACCTTTGAGGTCTCAAAATATTAATTTACATGGATAAACGTAAAATTGTAGCTTCGGTTACTGAAATTGCCCGTCGTGCCGGAGCCGCTATTCTCGACATCTACGACAACCCCGATGAATTTGGCGTGGAGACCAAAGCGGACGATTCTCCGCTCACCCGTGCCGACCGCAAGGCTAACCAGATCATTTGTGATGCCTTGGAACAACTGGACCCCAAATTCCCGATCATCAGTGAAGAGAATAAAGCCATTCCCTACGAAGAACGCCGTCACTTCGACCGCGCCTGGTTGGTGGACCCACTCGATGGTACCAAGGAGTTCATCAAGCGCAATGGAGAGTTCACGGTCAATATTGCCCTCATCTGCCAGCAAGGCCTGGAAATGGGTGTGGTTTACGCTCCTGTACTGGACGAAATGTACTACGCCATAAAAGGCGAAGGTGCCTGGATGGAGAAAGGAGGAAAGAAAGAGCGACTGGAAGCCCCTGCCTTTTCTATGGCGGATCCAGGGCTGAAGGTGGTTTGCAGCCGTTCCCATCTAAACGATGCAACCCAGGCTTTTGTGGATCAGTTACAGGAGCCCGATCTGGTTCCAAAGGGGTCTTCCCTGAAGTTTTTATTGTTAGCCCAGGGAAAAGCTCACCTGTATCCTCGCCTGGCCCCGACCATGGAGTGGGATACCGGTGCTGCCCAAATGATTCTGGAAGAGGCAGGCGGTAAAGTGATCCAACACGGCACCGAAAATCCGCTGCAATACAATAAGGAGGACTTATTAAATCCTCAATTCATTGCGTATGCCAACCAAAAATAAGCGGAACTAAGGAATACATTAAAAACAGATATCGTAAATTTTAACAATTGGAGGGGTATTTTTCCCTCCAATTGTGCTACTTTTAGAGCATCCTTCTCTCGTTAAGAACAAACTCGCCCGGTACACAACCTATTCCCGTTATATTCCGTAAAACACGGTAGTAGTATTGCTATCCCTTGAACGTAGTATTGATCCCATGAAGAAACCGAACATAATCATGAGAAAGGAGACCCTTTTGTGGCTTGCTTTCAGTATAGTCACAACCTGGAGCTTTGGCCAAACCGGCAGTGCTCCGGCATTCGACCCTATCTTTTCCATTTCCTCCGAAAGTGAAGGCAACGTTTTCCTTGATCAACCGCAAGACGCCGCGGTGGATAAGGATGGAAATGTGTATCTGGTCGATCAGGACCAGAACCGAATCATCAAAATTGACCGCAACGGTAACTACCTGTTGCAATGGGGAGTTCCGGGCACCGGTAATGGTGCTTTTGATAGCCCTCGATCCATAGCGGTCGGTTCCGATAACCATATTTATGTACTGGATGCCGGAAATTTCCGCATCCAGAAATTCGATACCGAAGGAACATTCATCCTGGCCTTTGGCTCCATGGGAACAAGTAACGGTCAGTTTCTCGAACCGCTAGCCATTGCCGCCGACCCCAATGGGTCTGTCTACGTGTCGGAAGGTAACCTCGGAGCGCGCATTCAACGTTTTGATCTCAAGGGCGGGTTCATCAGTAAATTTGGTACGTCGACGACCATTGGTGGTAACCTGACTTCCCCTACGGGCATGGCCATTGCTGACAATGGGAATCTTCTGGTCGCCGATGGACCGCAGGCATCGATTCTCGAATTCAATACCAATGGCGAATTGGTCCGAATGATATCCTCCTACCAGCAAGAGGGCTTGCCGACTAATCCCTTCGTCAATCCGGTGGATGTAGTAGTCGATAACAACGGCCGGATATTCATCCTGGATATTTTTGATGGCGCTCACCGTCTGATCTCCCTCAGTAAAGACTTGATCTTTAATGCCATTTATTTTGTGAATGGCGGCGGCGCCTTCAGTTTTGGGCAACCGACCGGTTTGGGGGTCGATACCCTCGGCGGGAACCGCATATACCTCACGGATGCCGGTCGCGGTAAACTGATCCGTTTCACCTCCGGCCTCAGTGCTATCACCGAGATCGGAACTGACGAGCTCGATGGCCTGGGGCAATTGGGATGCCCCGCCGGAGTAGCCCTGTCGAGCGGACTCATTTATATTTCGGACCCCGCCAACGAAGAGATCAAAACGTACCGTACCACTGATTTTGGTTTCACCGGCATATCCTTGCGCGGGGCCACGAACGGGCCGGGGCAACTTATTGATCCAGGGCCACTTGGAGTGAGCAGTATGGGTGAAGTCTTTGTGATCGACGGCCGTACAAGTGTGAAAAAATTCCGACCCGACGGGACCTTTGCCGATTCTACGACCGCCAGTATTAACCAGGTATTCAACGGTATTCACGTCGACCCCAATGGCACTCATCTCGTTACCCGTGTCACCCAGGGAGAAAACGAGTTGACTGGCTTCCGCGAATTCGAATCCGATTTCAGCCTGGCTCGTGCCAGCTCTACGTTCGACTTCCTGGCCCCCTACGGTATTACCCGTGACCGCAATGGTTTTGTGTACGTAACGGATACTACCTCCAATTCCGTTAAAGTGTATAACCCGGCCAATAATTATCAATTCCGGCTATCCTTCGATCAACCCGGTATGGCGCCCATGTCTTTTGGCAAGCCCCTCAGCCTCGCCATTGACCATCGCGGCAACATTCTCGTTGCCGATACCGACAATCACCGCAACCTGAAATTTAACAGTCAGGGGGAATTTATTGCCGCCTACGGAACCTACGGTTCTTTACCCGGTGAATTTTTTCACCCCATCGATATCAAGGTTGACGGCACCGGCCGCGTTTTCGTTGCCGATAAAGGTAACCGCCGCGTTCAGGTGCTGCGTACCTGCCAGATCATTGATATCGAAGAACGCACCATCTGCGCCGGAGAATCGACTGTTTTTGAGGGAACGACCTACGGCCAAACCGGCCAGTACGATCGCGTATTCGTATCCGAGAATGGTTGCGACTCCATCCGTCGGTTAGACCTTACTGTACTGGAGCCTATTCGCACCGAAATGAGCACTACCATCTGTGCCGGTGAGTCGATCAGCTTTTTCGGAACGACCCTTGATGCCACCGGTTTGTATCAAAACACGTTGACTGCTGAGAACGGATGTGACTCCATTGTCACCATGGATCTGACGGTGGCCGACACCTTTCGGGTAGAAACAACCCAGACCATCTGCAAGGGCGACACCTACTTTTTCGGGAATATCCCCATCGATATGGCTGGCAATTACCAGCAGACGTTTACCAGTACCCTGGGGTGTGACTCCACGGTATTACTGACCCTTATGCTCGCCGACACCGTGGAAACGGACCTGACCGATACCATCTGTCTGGGCGACACCTTACAGGTGGGTGACCGGATTTTCACGCAATCGACTACCGACCGCGTCATTTTTCCGGCTACCGAGGAACGATGCGACTCCGTCGTTCATGTGCAACTCACCGTGCTCGATACCTTCCGCACATCCCGCACGGACACCATCTGCCTGGGTGACACCCTGGTGGTCGGCGATAACGAGCTTTTTACAAGCGGAATGCACGAAGTCGTATTCCCGCCCACGGATACGCGCTGCGACTCGACAGTAGAGGTTCATCTTACCGTACTCGACACCTTTCGAACCGTCCGGTTCGACACCATTTGCCTCGGGGAAACCCTGGAAATAGGTAATTTTGACCTCTCGAGGTCCGACACCTACGAACTCGTTTTCCCGCCCACGGATACGCGCTGCGACTCGACGGTAGAAGTACACCTGACGGTACTCGATACCTTCCGAACCGTGCGCACCGATACCATCTGCCAAGGGGAATCACTGGTGGTGAACGGACAAGTTTTTAGCGCAAGCGGAGAATACTCCGTCACCTTCCCTCCGACGGATTTGCGCTGTGATTCGACTGTCGATATTTCACTGACGGTACTCGATACCTTCCGCACCGTGCGCACCGATACCATCTGCCAAGGGGACCAATTGGTGATCAACGGGCAAGCCCTGACGAGCACCGGTGTGCACGTAGTGGTTTTTCCGCCTACGGATAATCGGTGTGATTCTACGGTCGTAGTAGATCTGACGGTCTTGCCGACCTTCCGAACAGAGCGTTTCGATACCATTTGCGCCAATGAAGAGGTGACTATTGGTAATGAAACGTTTAACCAAACCGGGATGTACCAGGTCGTATTCCCACCGGAGAATAACCGTTGTGACTCGACGGTGGTACTCAACCTGACCGTACGTCCCTCCTATGAAATCAGGGAAGAAGTAACTATTTGCGAGGGTGAGACCTTCACCATACGCAATCAGTCGTTGAGCACCTCTGGTCAAATTACCATTAGCGGTCAGACGGAGGCGGGATGTGATTCCAACATTATCTACGACGTTCGGGTATTACCGAAATACGATTTACAATTGGACACTGCTCTTTGTGTTGGTGAGCAACTAAAGGTAGGCAATACTACCTTC
>JASBTH010000286.1 GCA_030148525.1 Saprospiraceae bacterium
AACCTACTACCCGGTGGAAGATCCCCTGGTACAGGAAAAACTGGAACAATGGCAGGATATGAAATTCGGTCTGCTGATGCACTGGGGCGCTTATTCCCAGTGGGGCATCGTGGAGTCCTGGTCAATCTGCCCGGAGGATTACGGTTGGTGCCAGCGCAAGAAAGAGGGTACCCCCGACACCTACTTCGAATACGTGCAGGCCTACGAGAACCTGCAAACTACCTTCAACCCCACCCAATTCGCACCGGAGAAATGGGCCGCTGCAGCCAAAGATGCCGGCATGAAATACCTGGTCTTCACCACCAAGCACCACGATGGGTTTTCCATGTTCGACACCAAGTATACCGACTATAAGGTGACCGACGAGAAGACGCCCTTCAGTAGTCACCCGCAGGCCAATATTACCGCCGAGCTCTTCGATGCGTTCCGGGCTGAGGGCCTGTGGGCCGGCGCTTATTTCTCCAAGCCCGACTGGCATAGCGACGACTACTGGTGGCCCTACTTCCCGCCCAAAGACCGCAATGTGAACTACGACCCCGAAGCCTATCCCGAGCGTTGGGAGCGCTTCGTGCAGTATACCCACAACCAGATCCTGGAACTGATGACCGACTACGGCAAGGTCGACATCCTCTGGCTCGACGGAGGCTGGGTGCAAAAATCCTCGAAAGACGATCTCCAGGCGTACTATCTTCGCCAGCTGGCCGGCCTGGAAACGGGTTTCCAGAAAAGCTCCATGGTAAACCAGGATATCCGCATGGATGAACTCGTGGAAAAAGCCCGCAAAAAGCAACCCGGACTCATCGTGGTGGACCGCGCCGTGGAAGGCCCCAACCAGAATTACCTCACCCCCGAAAATCGCGTACCCGAAGCCGCCCTCCCCTACCCCTGGGAAAGCTGCATCATTGCGGGCGGCGGCTGGTCGTACACGCCCAACGCCCAATACATGAGCGGCCACCAGGCTATCCATATGCTGATCGATATCGTCTGCAAAGGCGGCAACCTGCTCTACAATATCGCGCCCGGCCCCGACGGCACCTGGCACGAGGATGCCTACGCCCTGCTCGCCGACATGGGCGACTGGATCGAGGTCAACGGAGAAGCCATCTACGGCACCCGTGCCATAGAGCCCTACGCCACCGGTAAGATCAGCTACACCCGCAAAAAAGACAGTAACACCATTTACGCCATTTACCGGGCCGATGAGACCGAAACCACCATGCCCGCCCTCATTCAGATCGACGATTTCGCCCCGGAAGTCGGCAGCGAAGTCTTCCTCCTGGGCCACGATAAACCACTGACCTGGACACCGAACGGGACGGGATTCACTATTTCTATACCCAGTGCCTTACGGCAAAATCCGCCCGGTAAGTATGCGCATGCTTTTAAGATTAAGGCTAAGATTTAGGTTTTCGAAATCGGAAATCGGAAATCGGAAATAATTTTTAATTTTTAGTGTTTAATTTTTAATTAAATCCCGGCAGCCAAATAATTAAAAATTAAACATTCAACATTCAACATTAATAATTTCACCCCCGATGCGTACCCTTATCATTGCCCTCCTCATCGCCCCAATTACATTAGTCGGTCAATCCACGAAAATGCAATGGTTCGAGGATGCCAGGCTGGGGATTTTCATCCACTGGGGATTGTATTCGGTGAATGGGATCAGTGAATCCTGGGCCTTCTTCAATAAATACATCGATCACGAAACATATATGAAGCAGGCCGGAGGCTTTACCGCCGCTAACTACGCCCCCGATGAATGGGCCGATCTGATCGCCGGCAGCGGAGCACAGTACGCGGTGATCACCAGCAAGCACCACGAGGGGTTTGCGCTGTGGGATACCGACTACGGTGCCGTAAATGCCGTTGATTCCGCAGCGGCGGGCCGCGATGTGCTGACGCCCTTTGTGAAAGCCATAAGGGATCGGGATGTAAAGGTGGGTATGTATTACTCCCTGCCCGATTGGTCGTATCCCGACTATACCCACTTCACCCGCACGGATCGCCGCTACGCGATCGCCGATGATCCCGCGCGGTGGGAGCGCTTTTTGGCGTACAGCCACGGTCAGATGCGGGAGTTGCGCGATCAATATAATCCTGACCTGTGGTGGTTCGACGGCGATTGGGAGCATTCCGCTGAGGAATGGCAGGTGGATCACATTAAGGCGTTCCTTTCGGAAAAAAACAAGGACGTCATCTTCAATTCACGTCTGAACGGGCGAGGGGATTATGAGACGCCCGAGATCGGCATGCCCATCCTGCGTCCGCAAGCGCGATACTGGGAACTCTGCATGACCATGAACGATTCCTGGGGCTACCAGTACAACGACGACCATTACAAAAGCCCGCAGCAGGTAATCGACATTTTCGTGGACTGTATCAGCAAGGGTGGCAACCTGCTGCTCGACATCGGTCCGAAGGGCGACGGTACCATTCCCAAAGAGCAGGTACACATCCTCCGGGAACTCGGCCAATGGACCAATAAACACCGGGAAGCCATCTACGGCACCCGCCGGGGCATTCCCTACGATCACTACTACGGTCCCACAGCCCTTTCCCCCGACAGCACGACCCTCTACCTCTACGTACGCGACATACCCAAAGATGGCAAGGTGGTCCTGAAAGGCGTAAAAAATAAAATCAACCGGGCCTACGTAGTGGGCGAAGCCAGCATCCTCGATTCGGAGAACTTCTGTTCGGTCTACTGGAGCGAATACCCGGGCCTCACCTACCTCGAACTCCCCGAGCGCGCGCTGGATAAGTACTACACGGTAATCGCAGTATTGCTCGACGGACCCATCGAATTGTTCCGGGAAAAAACCGGCGCGATTGAAAGTAATTAATACAGGTATGAGGTGGTGCGCTGATCCTCTGGATCGCGCCTACGGATGGTATATTTAAAAATGAATGCACAAGTAATTCAATCCTTCCTTTTTCTCTAAAACATTCGCAGTTGCAGTAGGTTTGGGGTAACCTATGACCTGTCTTTCCTACCCGTCGAAACCTGTATTATCCGCTGAAGTTTTGAGAATGTTGAATGCTAAATGATGAATCAGGTTTGAGGTTTGGGGTTTTAGGTAACCTCTGACCTAGCCTCACACCCCAAACCTCAAACCTCACACCTGAAACTAGTATTTGAGCATGAATTTCGACAGGTTCTGCCCCCGTTCCAGATCCAGTTTTTTGCGTAAGCGGTACCTGGCTACTTCCACTCCACGGGTGGAGATGCTGAGGAGCTGGGCGATCTCTTTGGTACTGAGGTTGAGCCGCAGGAAGGCACATAATTTCTGATCATTGGGCGACAGATCCGGGTAATCGGCACGCAGACGGGTGAGGAAATCGCCGTGGACCGCCTCGAAGTGGTATTCGAATTGCTCCCAGTCTTCCTCGAGGCGAAGGGCACTGTCGATCTCGCGGACGATCTTATCCAGTGCCCGCTTGGTTTCCCGCTTTTCGCCCTTGGTCTTTACCTCGTTGAGTTCGCTCTTGATTGATTCGATGAATTCGTTCTTCACCACCAGGTTCATAGTGGAGGTAGCCAGTAGCTTATTGACGTGCTGTAATTCCTGATGCATGCGTTCCTCTTCCATTTCCAGGCGCTCCTTTTCGCGCTGGCGTTCGATTTCATTGAGTTTTTGTTGCTTGTGGGCCAGCTCCATTTGTTTATCGAGTTCCAGCTTTCGCTCTTTCTGCCGGTAGCGGAATCGCTGTAATCCCACGATCAACAGTAGAAGCAATATGCCCGTCAGTCCGTAAATGATTTTAGCACCCGTACTGCGGTAAAATGGTGGGATCACCTGTAGCTTCAGAGTCTGGCTGCTGACAATTTCCCCGAGGTAGTTTCGTGACTGAGCCACGAATTCATAATCGCCATCCGGTAAATTAGTATACTCCTTAGTAGTGGCACTGGTCCAACTGCTGTATTCCTCATCAAACCCTTTCAGGAAATACCTAAACTGCTCATTATCCATATCATTGAATTGAAAGGACTCAATAGAAAAGGTCAGCACTTTATCTTGTGGGTTGATCCGTAGGGGTTGAATTTTTTCAGGCCTTTCGGCAAAAGGTTTCTGTTGGTAGAGTGTATCTCCCCGGGTAGAGCTATACACCTGACTTATGATCACGGGCTTTTCCACCTTCAGCGGATCCTCCAGCTCGGGAAAATACTGTATGAATCCCTCGTTGGCGGAAAACAAGATACCCTCATCCAATTGCATGGAACCGTGCAAAAGGTCATTATTCAGGTGATATCGCAATTGATAGAGGGAGGAAGGCACAAAGGCGTAATTTCCCGGACTGATCTGTTTAAAAAATCCGGCTGTTGTTTCGGAGAGTACATGGACATTATTCTTTTGGTCCTGTTCAAAAAAGTAGATGGGCTCCTTTCCCAGGATATCAGCGAAAGGTTTCGCCCAAAAGATGGTACCATCGCTCGGATTAATTTGATACAACCCATATCTAGTGGCCAGAAATAGGTCGTCCTCCACCCGGGTAAGAATAATTTGTTCTTTGATCGGCAAGTCGGAACCGGTCGATACATTAGTCACCTCCGCCTTGGTCAGATCCTCCGATAACTCCAGGCGATAAAGGCCCCTGTAGTATTGTACGGCCCAGATCCGACCGCTCTGGTCCTCCTCAAAGAAGCGGGTAGATGCATCGAAGCCATCGATAGGCCCCACAGACTCCAATTGCTGCTGATCATTGATGCGAAAAACGTGCAGACCATTATAGGTTCCGGCAATGGCGTATTCGGGGCGTGAACGGAGCTGCACCACTTTCCACAAACCGTTGGTGGCGGCCACCTGACGCGCAGTGCCATTTTCGAGTACAAATAATCCGCGGTGGTGACCGGCGTAATAGCGTCCCGCTACCTCCTGAATACTGTAAGCAGGGCCTTCCGTTCCTTCCAGGAATCGGCTTTGGCTGGCACCTTCGGCTCGGAAATAGATCCCATTGGAGGTAGTATAATACATCCCATCTCCGGTACTGATGGCCTCGTAGCCGCTTCCCTGAATATTCAGATCCTGGTTCAATAACCGCATGGGGGAGTTGATGTGAATTAATGCGATCCCGTTTTGCATACCTACCCATACATTGCCTGCATAATCCTGAAAAGTTCGCAAACAGGCATTTGATGCTAATCCTTCGGATACAGAAATGGTCTGCCAGGCATTGGTCTTGGGATCGTACAGCAGTATTCCGGATCGCTGGGTCGCAATGACCAGCCGATTGTCTGATAATTGCATGACGTGATTCACATAGGTCCCACGTAGTTTTTGGATGAGATCGGGAAACACGGTTTTCGCTCCGAACGAATTGGTCCATTCGATCTGGCCCGAATTGTAAAAGAGCAGGTAGCCCCGTTCGTAGGGAATGACACCCGCCAGGATCTGTGACCGCTGATTCTGTGGATAGGAGGACACCAATTCACCTTCCGACAATTCCAATAGCAACCCATCGGTGCTTTGGGAAAAAAGCGTTCCTTCTGCCTGAAAGGAACGCTCTAGCCCGCCTTGGTAGGCCACTACCTCTATATGCTTCCCATCGAATACATAAATCGCCTGGAACGTACAGAAGTACACCTTGGAATGGATGAGGAACACATCCCATACTTCGTCGAAGTTCGTAGCCTTCTCGGGGATGCGGTCAACCAGGGATACATACTCCCAATCGCCGGTGAAATAGCCAAATTCTCCCTGAGAACCCACGTAAAGGCGATTCGTACGCTCGTCAAAAGCCAGTGAACGCTTCTTTTTTCCGGTTTTGTAATCGTGCCGTTTCCAGGCACTCCCATTGTAGGAAAGTACCCCCAGGTTGTTGGCCACAAATAGCGTCATATCCCGGTTCTGAACAAAATCAATATTCTGAATACCAGCCTGATACTCCGTCGGCGTGAAATTCTGAATGGGGTATTTACCGGGATTTGCCAGCAAAGTATTGGACAAAAGTCCCACAACGGGCAACAACAAAACGTACTGTATGATGTGCGACATTTTAGACTTGTGCAGTTTTTTACGCAAGTAATATAGCTAATAATCAGGGCTTTACTCCCGATTAAACCGAATAATGATGTAGTACATGTATTAGTTGACGAAAGAATTGTGAAGTTTTTGCAAATCAAATTCTGATTAAAATAGCACTAAGATTTATTAATATAGCATGCATGATTTCATACAAGGCAACCACCATTATGGGTATGTCTTTTGACCATTAGTCTTGACCAAAACCAGGGTTCTATGAAAAACACCTTCCTATTAATCGCTCTATGCTTAGCTGCCACTTCGGTCTTTGCCCAGGCTGACCGGGTGCGGGTAGCGCAAAACAATCAGGGGATGACCCTGACTGTCAATGGTTCCGATTTCATGATCAACGGAATGAACTGGGACTACTTCCCCATTGGCACC
>JASBTH010000287.1 GCA_030148525.1 Saprospiraceae bacterium
GAATCCTAATTTGAAAACAGTAAGCTTTAGGATGGGCGATCCAGACTTACAGAAAATACTAACTGACGGGTTCGAGAAATATTTCCGCGATTTAGCAAAATTAGGATATGGGAAGATATCTTCCGGCCAAAGAATGGCTTATTTCGTTGAATTATCAGAAAAGACAGGTGGCTATTTTCCAAGTCCTAAAGAGAGTGCCGCTAAAAAATATCCAAACGATCCAATTAGATCAAAATATGGAATCTATGTTCCAATAAAAAATGGAGAAACAATCACATTCGGGCCCGCCATAATATCTGACGACGAAATAGTCTGGTCGGTCCAAGTATACTGGTTATTGGAAAAACTATCGAATGATTGAAGAAGCACACGTAAAATCGAATGGTGTCCACCACAGAACGGAAACCTGCCCACTCTCGAGGCTTGAGTTTGAGCTCCAGCGCGAGGCGTGGAATGAGGTGGAATCAAATATCTACAAATTGGTTGTATTTTTCTTTTTTTCGAATCTTAAGTAGATTATTATTCTAAATACGCAAGGGTTTTGCTGAATCAAATATTTAGGCTAGTTTTGAAATCTTAACCCTAAGCTTCCATATGTCACTTCTCATAAAATCCCAAGAGAACAAGAAAGCTTTTTTACTGTTGAAGGAACATCAGCAAGCAGATAATCGTTATGAAGAAGTAGATGGTCAGAACAATGTTTGTTTTAGGGCTCCTGCAATTCATTGTTGCTATTACTCATGCTTCCAAAGATTGCTATTCATACTAAAGGAATATTTCACTGAACATTTCGAGGAAGATCCAAAAATTGGACATGGAACTCAGATTAAAACATTCCTTAACTGCATAGGAGGATTAGTTCAAAGAACAAGCTATTTCGAGCTGGATACAGCATTGAAAGAGTTAAAAAATCTGAGAAACACTGTTGATTATAAGGATGACCTGCCGACAAGCTCCCAATTATCCAAGGCAGAGGATTACATGATTAGATTTCATTCAATCCTTAAAAGAGAATTACCTCATGAATAACGCTCCTCTAATAAAAGAATTCGCAAATAAGATTTCCGCAAATTTTCCCTCAACTTTCACATGGTATGAGTACAATGCTCTTTCATGCACTCATTTCCTTTTAGTTGAACCTGTAGAAATATATGACAGTAAAGTTTTCAAAGAATTTGGAGCTGATCTGTATTTTGATTGGCTAAAAAATGGAATTGAAGATGAAGATTTTTGCTTGATTTCTTCTGATTCATTAACTCAATTAGACCAACCTGAGTTGTTATGTGCACCTAAGAATGAGTTTACGCTTCATATAGATGGACAAGAATTTCAGGATGTACGAGACTTTGGAGTTCTGACAGATGCAACTATACCATGCGAAGGTTTCGTTGACTTTATCTATCTAATAGAATTTGACTCTTTCAAAAGAGAAACATTAGAAGTACCTACTCAAGAAATTACCTATTTTCCAGGATATGACACGGGTTATAGCCTAGCCGCATAGTCCTCACTATGGAAACTTGAATACACAAGAAATGTCCTCATACGCCCTGAATAAAATCGGATTAAAAAGTACAGTTTTTAACCTCCCCGAAATTGGGTATTCCCCTAGCGAAAAGTTTGATATTGGTATCAATCGAAATTACTCAGAGCCTAACGAAAAGGGAGAATTTGAAGTATTTGTAACAGTACATGTAAAACCATCCAATCTGAACTCTGAAATTTTATCTGTAACGTATTTTGGAGTTTTTAAACATTCGAATCCAGAGGATGAGCAGCTAAAGTTTAAAGATTTCGCCAAGAATAATGCTCCAGCAATAATTTATCCATATATCAGACAGTTTGTTAGGACCTTAACTCTTGAAGCAGGCTTCAATCCGATTATACTTCCAATTGTTAACTTTTTGAAGTTAAAAGATGATCCTGCTAAGAAATAACATTAAGTACCGGTTCTTAATGCATATAAATTTGTTTAATATATTATTCGGTGGAGGGGAGGAAATCCCTCGCCTTTAGGCGAAGGCTTCAGTTCACCCCGTCCTCGTCAGAGATGCTGCCAGTACGCGGCAATTCGCGGGAGGCAGCTTTTAGCGTGCTTTAGCCCGTATTAAATCTACCGGCTGCAAGCCGGTAGATTTATTTTTTGTTCCTTCAAAACAAAGTAATGGCCCGTATTCCGGGCCATGATCCTTTTAGGGTGGTTGTTTCATTGGTTACCTCAAGTATTGATCTTGAGAAAACACGACTTTTTGCCACTGGTTTGCCCCCCTATTAATCGGACTTACGAACATTTCGGTTTGAACAATAGATTTTCATTATACTATGTTTCCCGACAGGGTTAGGGACAAAAGTGCGGCCTTTTTCGCATTATAGGTCGAAGTATAAAACATTCTTTTTTGGGGAAATCATTTCTGTAAAAATGACAACCACCTGCCCCCGGGTTTTGTATTTTAGATGGTCCTCCCACGATGCAGAGCAGCCACCTCATCGGATGAGCGATCACCAAGCTCACTCAACCGAATACCTATGACCTCCCTGGAAAAAAGTCCTGAATTACTGGCCGACCTGCGTGCTTTAGAGGTGTTCGAGGGCCTGCCCGACGAGGATTTGCAATGGTTGATTGATCACTCCGAATACAACCTGTACAAGGCAGGGACCAACTTATTCAATCCCGGTGATGCGGTCGATTATATGCAGGTACTTCTGCGGGGGCGCTTCGTCATTTACTTTCAGCAAGACGGGAATATCCGGGAATTGAGTACCATGGAGGCAGGTGATGTGGCTGGTGTATTACCATTCTCAAGGATGGTGGAAACACAAGCTACCGGACGCATCCAGGAAGATCTCTATACACTGGAATTACATAAAGATTGTTTTGTGGATATGGTCAATCAAAGCTATGAGTTGACCCAGCGGCTGGTAGCCCTCATGTCGAACCGTATCAGGGAATTCTCCCAAATGCGCTTTCAAAATGAAAAGCTTATGGCGCTGGGGCGCCTGTCGGCCGGCCTTGCCCACGAGCTGAATAATCCGGCTTCGGCAATGGTGCGTTCGGCCGAAGAATTGTACCGCAAGATCCACAAGACACCCGAGCAATTTAAGCGGATTATTGAGATCGATATAACGCCTGAACGAACCGATCAGGTCAATGCCATCTTATTTCGCCGCATTCAGGCTGGCGTTCAGGACTATTCTCTGATGGAGAGCCAGGAACGCCTCGACGATCTGGTCGATTGGTTGGAAGATCACGAGATCGAAGATGCCGACGACCTGGCCGATACATTCGTTGAATTCGGAATGACTCCCGATGATCTGGATCAGGTCGAAGCATTAGTGGAACCCAAGGATCTGTCGGCTATTCTATGGTGGCTCGAAAGTACCCTCAGCCTGGAAAAGCAGGTAGAAGAAATCCGGCAATCGGCCGATCGCATATCCGAATTAGTAAGTTCCGTTAAGAGTTATTCCCATATGGATCGTGGGCCGGGTATGGAACCCACCAACCTGAAGGAGGGTATTATCAGCACCCTGGTAATGTTGAAGCACCGCCTTAAGGACTGTCAGGTGAAGCTGATAAAGGATTTTCCCGAAGACATCCCACTGATTAAAGGTTATCCCGGAGAACTCAATCAAATATGGACCAACCTCATCGTTAATGCCCTCGACGCGATGGAAAAGGGAGGCACTTTGCGCATTGCGGTAGAACCGGTGGATAATTTTGTGCGGGTACGGATCATTGATTCCGGACACGGCATTCCGGAAGAGATCCGGTCGCAGATATTTGAACCCTTTTTCACCACCAAAAAAATAGGCTCAGGAAGTGGGATGGGCCTCGACATTGTTAAGCGGATCATGGACCGTCACCAGGCTAGTGTGCGCTTAGATTCTGATGAAACTGGTACCACCTTTACCCTGTCGTTCCCCGTCATAGCAGAGAATGGCCAATAAACACACCTTCATGGCAACCGAAAAAAAACCTATTCTTTTCTCTATCGATGACGATGCCCAGGTATTGCGGGCTATCCGTAGTGACTTGCGCAGTAAATACCGCAAAGATTTTCGAATTATCAGTGCAGAGTCAGCTAACGAAGTGCTCGATTCACTACCCGAGCTCAAAAAAAGGGGAGAGGACGTTGCACTATTCCTGTCCGACCAACGCATGCCCGAAATGCTGGGTGTTGATTTTTTGGAGAAAGCCAAAGAAATCTTTCCCCTGGCCAAACGGGTCCTCCTTACGGCCTATTCGGATATCGATGCGGCCATTCGCGCTATTAACGATATACAACTCGATTACTACCTGGTAAAGCCCTGGAATCCGCCCGAAGAAAAACTGTACCCGGTGCTGGATGACCTGTTAGATCAGTGGTGGGCTCACCACCGCCCACCATTTCGCGGCATCCGTATGGTTGGCTACCAGTATTCGCCTAAGTCACACGCGTTGAAGGACTTTTTAAGCGGTAATTTGCGTCCCTACCAATGGCTGGACGTCGAAACGCAGACTGAGGCCGGGGAGTTAATGCGATTGCATCAACTGGATCGCACAGATCTGCCGGCTGTCTTTTTTGAAGACGGATCAGTCCTGAAAGATCCGAATGTCCAGACCCTCGCCGCTCAGGTTGGGCTCAATCCTCAGGCCCAATCCGATGTATACGATGTGGCTATCATCGGCGCTGGTCCCGCCGGCCTGGCAGCTGCCGTTTATGGTGGGTCGGAGGGCTTAAAAACGATCCTCATCGAAAAAAGAGCCCCGGGCGGGCAGGCGGGGACCAGCTCACGCATTGAGAATTACCTGGGCTTTCCGAAGGGCCTCAGCGGGCAGGAACTTACCCGGCGGGCGCTAACACAGGCTACCCGCTTCGGTATTGAATTTTTGTCGCCGCAGGAGGTTACTTCTATAACCACCCGGGGTGAATACAAACACCTGACATTAGCCGATGGCACTGAATTGAACAGCCGGGCCGTCGTCGTAACTACGGGGGTCGATTATCGCAAACTACCCGCCGAAGGCGTGGATCAGTTCACCGGAGCCGGGGTGTATTACGGGGCGGCGACGACCGAGGCGGTAAGTTGTAAGAATCAGCACGTCTTTGTGATCGGCGGGGGTAATTCGGCCGGGCAGGGTGCCGTGTATCTGGCCCAATTTGCGGCCAAGGTGACCATCCTTATCCGGAAACCAGATCTGACCTCCTCCATGTCTTCCTACCTGATCGATCAGATTGATGCCATTGATAATATTGAGGTACTGGGGCGCCGACAGGTGGTGCGTGCCCTGGGAAAAGACCGACTGGATTGTATTACCATCGAGAATCTGGATGATGAAAGCCGGGAGGACGTACCGGCAGGAGCTCTTTTTATTTTTATCGGAGCCCGGCCGTATACCGATTGGTTGGGCGAAGAACTGCTTCGCAATGAAAAGGGATTTCTGCATACAGGACGCGATCTGGTAAATCAGAAAAGCTTTCTAAAACACTGGAAGCGTGAGCGTGAGCCCTATCTCTTAGAAACTAGTGAACCCGGTATTTTCGCTGCCGGCGACGTACGTGCCGGCGCCATGAATCGAGTGGCTTCCGCAGTCGGAGAGGGAGCCATGGCCATCAAATTTGTACACGAATACTTAGCAGAAACCTGATCCGGATCACTCACAGGTACCTGCGCGCCAGGCCGTTACCCCGGCGATGCGTGCAAAGCATGGATTGCTGTATGTCTTGCCGTTACAGCCACACACCGGATCGTATTCTTCGGTGCACATAGCATCGGGGTCGATCAGGGATTCGTCGATGCAGTCATCGGGAATCTGTAGGTCGCTATTCTCATTGCACGGCCCCACGGTCCAGGAAGTAACTCCATTATTACTGGCCTGACAGGCATTGCCGTAGGTTTTGCCGTCACAACCGCAAACTGGTGCGTACTCCATTGTGCAGGGAGCTTCCGGGTTGATCTTGCTTTCGTCGATGCAGTTGGCATCGGAAACCCCACAGGCCCCCACGGTCCAACTGGTCACTCCGGAAGTCCTGGCCTGACAGGCGTTGCTGTAGGTCTTACCGTCACAACCACAAACGGGGGCGTATTCCATGGTACAGATGGCATCGGGATCAATTTTACTTTCATCGATGCAATCAGGGGGGATCTTGCTGTATTTGTTGTTGCAGGCGAACAGCAGGAATAGGGCCGGAAAATATAAGATGGCACGCCAGGTCATACCGTATGTATTTTCAGTAGTTTAATTTGAGGTCGAACACAGACCAATTCATAAAGTGATGGTAGTTACCTCCCAGTACGGGGTAGTAGATATAGGGGGTTAAGCAAGTCCTACTACCTATTACCCCTCTACCACATACAAGGTGAGGTTGCGACATTCATCCTTTTTGCAACTAACTCACCCCAATCTCACCTTTTTTTACTTGGACAAAGTA
Organism: Saprospiraceae bacterium; assembly: GCA_030148525.1. Lineage (GTDB taxonomy): Bacteria > Bacteroidota > Bacteroidia > Chitinophagales > Saprospiraceae > DT-110. Next base: position 6,411 of record JASBTH010000287.1, read on the forward strand.
GCGTTTTTTGGCGAAAGCCAGATAAAGAAATTTTGACAATGTCTAAGTAATTTAGGTATATTTGGGACATGGCAAAAAAGTTATACCGCGGCGCGTTGACCACCATCATTTTAGCCCTTTTGAAAGAACGGGGAGAGTTGTATGGTTACGAGATCGTACAGGAGGTCAAAAAACGTACTGAAGGCGAGTGGGCGATCACCGAAGGGGCCCTTTATCCGGCTTTACATAAATTGGAAGGAGTCGGACACGTTACGGTCACCTATCGCGAGTATAAAAACCGCACCCGCAAATACTATCGTCTGACGGAGCAGGGGCGGGCCGAAGAGGCCAACTTACAGGCCGAAATGGAATCTTTTCTCCAATCCATGCATGCTTTATTGAATCCAAAATGGACGTAAGATGACCAGGCAACGCAACCTAACCGAAGATCAGATTACCGGGCTGTTTGATTTTGTACGTCGCAAGCGCGTGCGCTTTTACGATCTCCAGGTGGAATTAGTCGATCACCTGGCAACGGGTATTGAGCAAATCTGGGAAGAAGAGCCACAGGCTTCCTTTGAGAATGCCAGAGACCGGGTGTACCGGGAATTTGGCATCACCGGTTTTGCCCACGTGGTTGATGCGCGCATGAATGCTATTGGTAAGCAGGTTTGGCGGGAAGCTGGCTCTTTCCTGCTGTCCCGGTTGTACTTTCCGGAAATTCTTCGGACTCTGGTGATCTGTCTGGTGCTGACCAATGTGTTGACTTTCATGGAAGATCCGACCATTCTATCCGTTGCACTTCTTGTCTTGATGGTGTTTTGCTTTTTTGGTTATCAGGCCCGCCGTCCGGTGTGGCATAAACAGAAAGTTCGGTTCATCCGGTCGGAAGGAGTTAAGGGGGCGGCTTCCGTCGTGATTGCCAGTGCACAGTTCTTTTGCTATTATCTGCCCATCATGCTTCAGGAATTGGTTACCTGGGGAGTCTTCTTTTCTGCTATTGCCAGTGTGGTCATTTACGCATTGGTCTGTCTGCTTTACGCCCTCACCTTTTACGCTGACCGTCGGGCAAAAGAGGATTTGGCGGAGCAATTCCCTCATCTCGTTCCCGCATAAAAGTGCTGTGGGGGGTAAGATTATGCAACCCTGTGCCTTTTCACCTGTCTTTGGGGGTACCTGATCGGAACGAAGTATACTGGCTTCCAGTACACTCCGTGTTCGATTACATTTTGTAACCCTCCGGCAACGGTTCGACTGATGGTTCCGCCCGGCAAACCCACTTCTATTATGAAACAGGCTAAGACCTTGTTACTTGCTTTGATCACCATCTCCCTTTTTTCCTGCCAGCTCGATGCGCAACGCTGGTCCGGTTCCATTAAAGGAGAGGGAGAGCTGGTAAAAAAGAGCTATTCCGTTGATGATTTCACCGGATTGGGAATCGGGATTAGTGGTAAGGTGTACGTGAAGAAGGGCAGCAGCAACGAGATTACCATTGAAGCCCAGCAGAACATCCACGATAATATCGAGATGGAAGTAAAGAATGGATCACTCTCGCTGGAATTCAAGAAAAATGCCAACAACTACAAATCGGTGACGATCTGGGTCGAAATGGATAATATCGACAAGCTGGCGATTGGTGGTTCAGCCGACATTGAGGTGGAAGATCGTTTCGATAACATGAGCGATTTGAAGCTGGCCATCGGTGGATCCGGTTCTATTAAACTGGCCGGCAGAGCCAATCAGGCCAAAGTCAGCCTGGCCGGTAGTGGCGACATTGATTGCCCCGACCTCGAGGCCAACGACGTGAAGGTGAGTATCGCCGGTAGTGGAGACGTATGGATCGGTGCCGAAGATAACCTGGAAGTAAGTATTGCTGGTAGCGGAGATGTGCGCTACAAAGGTAACCCGCGGGTCAAGACGAGCATTGCGGGCAGTGGTAATGTGCGCACTATGTAATAGCTTTTGCCTTACGGCAAAAAAGCCGGACTGCGTTAGACAGTCCGGCTTTTTGATTACTGAATGATCATTTGCCGGGTCGCTACTGCTTGACCTCCGACCAAAAGGGAATACTGATAGGTACCTTTCGCCAAGCTACCATGCCGGAGTTGAGTTGTTCCCTGACCGGTACCGTTCAATTGGATCTTACGAACCATTTTACCATCCGCTGCGGTGATGATTAATGTCGCATCCCTGCTGCCTTCCGGCAAAAAATAGTTGATGCGGGTTGTCTCCGAGAAGGGGTTAGGTTCGTTTTGCTCTAATCTGGGAGCCTGATCGAGGATAATGGGACTATCCTCTTCCGCCTGTTGTCCCAGGAGCTGTTGGACCAGGTTTTCGAGTTCGGCCAACCGGTTTTGCAGCGCCTGATTTTCCGATTCCAGATTTCTGACCTCTGACCTCAAATTTCTGATCTCTCTTTGTTGTTCCTGTGTGGCTTTCACTAGCGGCACCGTAAATTCGGCGTAGCGCAGGCTGAAGTACCCTTCCTCACTGGCAGGAGGCACTAATCCGCTGAAGGTGTATCCGCTTTTGGCGACAGCCGCTTCCACTTCCTGGGCGATAAATCCGTTGTACACCATTTCGGTGTCACCAGTGGTTCGTTGGTAGGTGACGGGACGCAGATCGAGGATAAAGTCGAGGCCAAGGTGATCGTCGCGGATCCGTCGTTTTAGACGGCGATCGGAGGATGCCGAAAAGTTTACGTTTCCTTCGATCACGGTAACGTTACCGTCGCCCAGGCGCATTTTGTTGTTGGCATCGACCAGGGCGTTGTGGCCAATGGCGGTGGCATTCAGTAATGTGCCGCTGTTGACATCGGCATTATTACCGATGGTGGTATTATTAGTACCAGTGGTGTTGGTACGGCCGGCACCATTGCCGATGAACGTGTTGAGGCCGCCCCCGGTACTAAGGAATCCCGCCTGGAAGCCTACGAAGGTGTTTTCAGTGGATGATCCCAGGTTATAGCCCGATTGGTAACCGATGAATACGTTGCGGTCATTGGTGTTACTGGCCCCCGTCTCAAAGCCCATATAGACGTTGAACGATCCGGCGATATTACTGGTACCGCTCCGGCTGCCCACGGCTACGTTGGCGGCTCCGGTATTATTGGCGTTCCCTGCCTGGTAACCCAGGTAGGTGTTCCCGGAGGCCGTTGAATTGTTCAGGCCGGCATGACGGCCCAGGAAGGTGTTCTGTACCCCGGTGGAATTGGCGAAGCCCGCTCCCTGGCCAATGAAGGTATTCTCCGCGCCATCAGTATTGGTTTCTCCGCTGCGAGCGCCCAGGAAGGTGTTGAAATTTGCTTCGCTGTTTAGTCCGGAGTGCCAGCCGATGAAGGTGTTTTCACGGGCTTCGGTATTGGCGAGCCCGGCCGCCTGTCCCATGAAGGTGTTCCAGGTGCCAGTGGTATTAGCCTCGCCTGCCCTTGCACCCACGAAGGTGTTGTAATTGGCCTGATTACTCATACCTGACTGAAAGCCGAGGAAGGTAGATTCCACGCTGTTATTGTTTTCGCCCGCCAAAGCACCTACGAAGGTATTACTGTTGCCACTGCTGGAATATCCGGATTGCCATCCGAGAAAAACATTATTGGTGCCCCCACTCAGGGCGCCGGCTTCGTGCCCGACTATCAGGCTTTGAGAAAGCGTGTACCCCTCTTCCCCGGTTGAACTGCCGATCAGAATATTCTCCGACCCCGACTGTACACTTAGTCCCGCACGATCACCGATGAAGATATTATCCGCCCCATCGACATTGTCTACCCCGGAGTTGGCCCCGATAAAAATATTGGCCGATCCGGTAGTGTTGTTGATCCCGGCGGAACCACCCAGGAAAATATTATTGTTACCGGCCGTATTACTGTAGCCCGCTTCCGAGCCGAGAAAAGTATTTACGGCACCGGTGGTGTTTAGTCGCCCGGCATTCCGCCCGACAAATACATTGCTGTAGCCGGTGGTAGTACCTCCACCGGCAGTGTTTCCGATGAAAAACATTTGCCAGGCCGGTCGTTAACGGACTTCCCGCGTTGTTGCCCAGATAGACCGAGAGCGGGTCGTGGGCGGGAGCCAGGAAAAAGCGACCGGTGACGCGGGCGTCACCAGCCACATCAAGTCGAAATTGGGCACTCGCCCATATTGGTAAACTGCAAAGAATGAAAAAAAGAAGGTTTTTGGGTTTCATGACATTATGTTTAGAAGCTGATTGAATCTGATTGCTTTCAGTCTGCATAAATGTCCTGATTGCCCGAAATTTTTTCTTCATAGCAAACACCCATCCAGAAAAATGGGGGTTTTCCACTATATGGAAAGGAGGGGATTTGCGTATTTTTCCTCATGCCAATTTTTCGATTCTGTTTATTCCTGGGATTCCTGATGCTTTTTTTGCCAAAAGGCATAAGCCAGGAACTGGATTCTGCCAGTCGGCTTATGCGCAGTGACCCCGATCGTGCCCTGGAACATATTGATCAAAGTCTGGCTTTCGCCAAAAAACAAAACCTGGATTCCCTGGAACTGCAAGCGCTCGTACTGCGGGGCGAACTATTTATGCGCACTGGCCGGTACGATGAGAGCCGGAAAGACCTGGAACATGCCAGAGTATTGGCGATGAACAGCAACGACTCCTCCATGCTGGGAGCTATTCACGGCCATTTTGGCGGACTGGCCTTTTTTCAGAGTCAGTTCGACCGGGCTACGGAAGAACTGCTGACGGCCATCTCCTACAGTACCGACGAAGCTTTCCGGGCTCGTACCTTTAATAACCTGGGTTCTATTTTCGAGCGGATCGGAGATGATCAAAAGGCGCTGACCTATTTCAATAAGGCCTTGAAATTGCACCGTGCTGCCGGCCGGGAGCAACTGGCAGCTAGTACTTTGGGAAATATTGGAGTGATCCTCCACAAGCAAGAACTATTTGAAGAAGCTATCCGGCATTTTCGCGAAAGTGCAGCCATGGCCGCGAGTATGCAGGATACCTTCGCCTTGTCGATTCGTTGGCAAAATCTGGGTAATTCCTTTTTAGAGACCACTCGCTTTGATTCCGCCAGGGTCTACTTTGACCGGGCGCTGGCAGCTAGCAGGACCATCCGCGACACCTTTGGGATGGCCAGTATCTATAATTCGCGGGCCAGCTTGTACGAGCGTATTCAGCTCCCTGATTCTATTATTAGTAACCGTCAGCAGGCCTATCAGCTGGCGATGAGCATTGGGGATACGACCGATATGATCCAGGCACAGCTGGCCTTGTCGCGGGCGTATGCCGATCAGGGCGATTTCCAACGCGCCTACCGGGCCCAGCAATTATACCACAACCTGGATTCGGATGTATCGGAACGGGAGCAAAATGACCGCCTGTACGAGTTGGAGGCGCGTTACCAGAATGTAGCCAAGGAAAAGCAATTACAGGAACTGGCCACCGCTATTCGCAAAGTGTACGGAGGAGAGCAGTATCTATCGAAGGAGGTCCAGAAGCGGCTGATCGCCAAAGCTACCCGCCAAAAGACGGAAAGCCAGGCGTTTATTCCCAAACTCACCCGTCGCGAGAAGGAGGTGCTGGACCTGATCGTGGCCGAGCACACCAATCAGGAGATTGCGGCCAAGCTTTTTATCACCGTCAGTACGGTCGAAACCCACCGCATGAACCTCTGCACCAAGTTGAATGCGCGCAATACAGCAGGCCTGGTTCGCAATGCCATTAAGTTCGATCTGATTTAGCTAATATAACTCCAGCCCTTTCGTTTCTTGCTGTATTTATCGTAATACCAGCGGATAGGATGGTGGTGAGGTCGTTCGAGGGAAGGATCGTCTTCCAGGACGCGCATGGCCAGTTCCCGGGCGGTTTGCAGAATGCGTCCGTCTTTGGCGAGGTCGGCAATACGGAATTGCAGCATACCGCTTTGTTCGGTTCCCTGGAGGTTACCCGGGCCGCGTAGTTTCAGATCGGCCTCCGAAATGTCGAAGCCATTGTTGGTGCGCACCATGGTCTGTATGCGCTCCTTGCTTTCATTACTGAGTTTGAAACTCGACATGAGGATGCAGTACGATTGGTCCCCGCCCCGGCCCACGCGCCCCCGAAGCTGGTGTAACTGGGATAGTCCGAACCGCTCGGTATTCTCAATGACCATCATGGTGGCATTAGGTACATTGACCCCCACTTCGATTACGGTAGTAGCGACCATGATCTGGGTTTCGTTGCGCAGGAATCGCTGCATCTCGAAGTCCTTGTCGTCGGGCTTCATGCGTCCGTGCACGATGCTGATCTGATATTCCGGTGGGGGAAACTCCCGGCTCAGTGCTTCGTATCCTTCCTGCAGGTTTTTCAGATCCAGCTTTTCGGATTCCTCGATGAGCGGATAAACAACGTATACCTGGCGCCCCTTGGCGATTTCCTGTTTCATAAAACCCATCACCTTCAGGCGGTGGTGTTCGGTTTGGTGGATGGTTTTTATCTCTTTGCGCCCGGGCGGTAGTTCGTCGATGACCGAAACGTCGAGGTCTCCGTACAGGGTCATAGCCAGAGTACGGGGAATGGGCGTTGCGGTCATGACCAGGACGTGGGGCGGGTAAGGACTACTCTTTTTCCAGAGTTTGGCCCGTTGTTTTACACCAAAACGGTGCTGCTCGTCGGTAATGGCCAGCCCCAGGTTTTGGAAGACTACCGGTTCCTCGATCAGCGCATGGGTACCAATGAGAATGTGGATCCGGCCTTCGGCCAGGTCCTCCAATAATTCGCGGCGGGCACGTCCTTTGACGGAGCCCGAGAGGAAGGCGACTTGCAGGTCGAGTCCCTCCACGTAATCGCTTATAGACTGATAGTGTTGTTGGGCCAGAATCTCGGTGGGAGCCATCAGGCAGGCCTGGAAGCCATTGTCGATAGCAATCAGCATGGACATAAGCCCCACAATGGTTTTTCCACTGCCGACGTCCCCCTGCAGCAAGCGATTCATTTGTACGCCGCGGCCCAGGTCGCGGCGGATTTCTTTGAGGACCCGCTTCTGGGCTCCGGTCAGTTCAAAGGGAAGTTTGTCTTCGTAAAATTGGTGGAAATAAGCTCCCACCTGCTCAAAGGTAAAGCCTTTAATGGCTTTTTGCCGTTTGTTTTTGAGTTGGAGTAAATGGAGTTGCAGGAAAAACAATTCCTCGAATTTCAGGCGGTTACGGGCGGCCTTCAACTCCTCCTGATTCCGCGGGAAGTGGACCCGCAACAGGGCCTCGTAGCGCTGGGGGAGTTTCAGCTTTTCCAGAAAATAGGCGGGCAGGTTTTCGGGAACATCGCCGGGCTGCATCTTTTCGAAGAGGCTCTTCATCATCCGGCGGCGGGCCTTGCTGTCGAGTCCTTTGGCATTCAGTTTCTCCGTACTGGGGTAAACGGGGTCGAATACGCCCCTGCGCTGCTGGTTTTGCGCGTTGACCGCTTCCATTTCCGGGTGGGGAATGCTCAGTATGTTTTTGAAAGCGTTTACCCGCCCGTATACCACGTATTCTTTGCCGACCTCCAGTTTCTTTTCCAACCACTGGACACCGGTAAACCAAACCAGATCCAGTGCGCCGGAGTCGTCCCGTAATTTTCCGACCAGACGCCGCTTTCGGCCCGTTCCGGCTACGGTGAGTCGACGCAGTACCCCTTTAATTTGCACGGAACCGATATCCGGGTGCAAATCCACAATGCGGTGAAATTGGGTCTTGTCAATGTACCGGGTAGGATATTGAAAGAGCAGGTCGCCAAAAGTGAAAATACCGAGCTCCTTTTGCAGCATTTCGGCACGTTTGGGACCAACGCCTTTGAGATATTCGATCGGATTTTTCAGCGTATGCTGCATGTTCCGGACAAGATAATTTTAGTCAATTCAGAAGAATCCAAAAGATACGACTTTCCGTATAAACGATGGTTTTTACGTGCCCCTCCATCATCGGTTATACCGCTTCCGAAAGGTTTGGGGCAACCTTTTCAGGAGAGTACATACTCGACTCGAAGTGGTTTGGAGCCTCAGTGCTAAGTATTGCTTAGCAAAAGCACTTTGTTGTCGGTATAAAACCAATTATTGCGGTTTGGTTTTATACCAAAGATTTAGTGTATTATTGATAGTAAGCGGCAGACCATTGACTGGTATCCAGATCATGGTTACCTTTGTCGGCCTTTAAAAAAGTGTACAATATGCCATCGGTAAGACAACAGCAGGTGGAGGAGCTCATCAAGCGCAACTTCGGAATGGTCCTGCAAAGTGAAGGAACATACGTTTTTGGTGCCAAACCGTTGGTAACGGTAACGAAGGTAAAGATCAGTCCCGATTTTGGTCTGGCCAGGATCTACCTTAGTATTTTCAATACCGACCACAAACAGGAAGTCATTCTGGAAATGGATGACAACAAATCCCGTCTCAAACAATCACTGGGGATGCGGATTCGCAAGCATTTGCGCCGGATACCAGACATTGATTTTTACCTGGATGATACCCTGGATGAGATGTACCGCCTCAACCAGCTTTTCGATCGCCTGCACGAGAATGATCAAATGGGGGACGAGGAGGAATAGGGGGCGTTACACTTTCTGGCACTTGTTTTTTGCCGTAAGGCTATCCTTATAACCGGTATAAACCCCGGACACCCACCGCTCGAGCTATATAGGTCCCGGCACCGGAATCGGCCTGTAAATTATTGATCTGTCGGGACCAACGTACATTCAGGCCAAAGCGATCCGTAAAGTTAAAGGTTACGCCTACCGCAACCTGGAACAGGTTTTCATTATATGCTTGCAGATCGGAGACATCATCGCCAAAAACATCTTCGACAGTGAAGTTTATTAACCGACCGTAGCTCAGGCCTGCGCCAACCTGGAACTTCCAATCCGTAAAATGGATCATCACGGGGGCTTCCACCATATTGAGCTGGATGCGGTCCAGGGCTGCCGATGGACTGTCGTTTACATTGCGGCTACTTCCTTGCTGACTGTATAGCAAACCCAGGCTGAACGACCAGCGTTCGTCAAGCAGGGAATACACCTTGATGCCGGCCTGAGCGCCTAGCTTATTGTACCCGCTTAATTGGTCTCCATCGATCTGGGCCAGATTGACTCCGCCGATCAGTCGGCCCGTAAATCGGCGGTCCTGTGCCTGCAGGTGGCTTCCGCCAAAAAGAAGGAGCAAAAGGAATACAAGGGGGAAGTGTCGCATAGATCATTCATTTTGACAATTAACCCTAAATTTAGGGCCTGTTATTGACGGAAGAAAGCACAAAGGTATGGGATTCAAGTTTACACGACATTTTCTCAAAAAACTCGAGGAGCTACTTGGGGAAATGTCTTACACCGTTCGTTATGAAAAGGGAAGTTTTCAGTCGGGCTACTGCATCGTTGAGCAACGCCGGATAGCTATTGTAAACAAGTTCTACGATACCGAGGGGCGGATAAACGTGTTATTGGACATTTTATCATCGATCGACGTGGATACCGAATCCCTTACGGAAAAATCTCAGCAGTTGTACCAGGAACTGCGTAAGAACTATTTCGCCACCGAAGAACCGGACGCTCCATCGAACGATCAATAACACTACTGGGAACCGGAACCTCCCAGGGGGTGCCCGTGATTGGATGCACCTGTGAGGTCTGCACGTCTCCCGACCCCAAAGACCAGCGGCTTAGAACAGCTGCTCTCCTAAAGTGGGATGGCTTTCATGTGGCCATCGATACGGGCCCCGATTTTCGCCAGCAGATGTTGCGGGCGGGTATCGAACACCTGAACGGCATACTGCTAACCCACGAACACAATGACCACATCATCGGCCTGGATGACGTGCGGCCTTTCAATTTCCGGCAGTGGATTGATATGCCGGTCTATGCACACCCACGGGTACAACGGGAATTACAACACCGCTTCGCCTATATTTTTGCTACCGAAAATCGCTACCCCGGAGCCCCCATGGTCGATCTGAAGCACCTCGATAAAGACAGTGTTTTTGACTGGGGAGCACTGACGGTACGAGCCATTGAGGTGATGCACGGGCAGCTGCCTGTCCTTGGCTTCCGAATGAACGATGTGGCATACCTGACCGATATGCGGACCATTTCCGATCTTCAGCGCGAAAAACTAAAAGGTGTGAAGCGACTCATTGTAAGTGCGCTGCACCATAAGGAACACCATTCCCACATGAATCTTAAGCAAGCCTTGTCGTTCATCGAAGAGATCGGCCCGGAGGAGGCTTTCCTGATTCATATATCGCATAAAATGGGGCGCTATACCGAAGTTCAGCCTGCCCTGCCCCCCGGCGTACAATTAGCTTTTGATGGACTGGAAATACCCCTATAAAAAAAGGCCATTCCACGCGGAATGACCTTTTCGGAAAATTGGCACACAAGTATTGCTCCATTTGGTTTTTCGGTTTTGCAAAGGGTCCCGGGTTTAGGTGTAATCGGTTGGGAGGGTATGTTTCTTATCGCTTATCGTAGGAAGCGGCAAAGGAAGATGCTGTTCCTTTTTCGGTCATGGAAAAGATGTCGAGCAGATCCTTATGTCCTTTGGATTCAGCCATCTCGCGAGCCGTTTCACCCAGCATATTAGTCGATGCGGGATCGGCACCATGCTCCAGTAGCAGGGAGGCAATGCGCTTATAACCGAGATCAGCAGCCAGGTGCAAAGGGGTGTTATCCATGTGGTTGGCATAGTTAGTCTGAGCACCGTGGACCAGCAGCAGACGGACCATCTCGTAGTCGTTATTTTCCACTGCCTGAACCAGGAGAGGTTCGCCGATAGCATTTTTCCAATTGGCATCTTCAAAAGGTTGCATGCTGCGATTCAACAGAATTTTGGCCATGTTGATCTTTTGTTGGGTAACCGCGACCTGTAAGGGAATGAACCCCTCTTCATTGGCCAGGCTTGGGTTAGCGCCATTCTTGATCAGTAAGGCCAGCATGTTCAGTTGGCCGGTACGTACCGCCTGAAAAACAGCTGTTTCCCCCCTGGATTTATGATTAATGCGGGCTCCTTTTTCGATCAGTTTCTGGGCGATAAATAAATCGCCGTGGTCAATAGCGAGCCAGAGGGGCGTTTCGTCCATATCGTTCTTCAGGGCGGCCTTGGCGCGGTGCATAACGAGTGCAATAATTTCAGTATCCCCCTGTTTGATAGCCAGGGTGAGTGGCGTCTCCCCCTTTTGATTCTTGAGGTTGATCACGGCGCGCTTGCTCAGCATGCGAACCATGTCGACGTCGTTGTTGACAATGGCCTGGGTAAGGGCTGTTTCCCCTTCCTCATTGTGACGGTAGTACACGCCGGAATTGGCCAGGGTATCGGCCATATCGATATCACCACTTTCAATAGCATCGAAAATGAGTTGGGTGCGTTCCGAGAAGGACAAGTCCTTGCCGGGAATAGCTGGTTCCTCCTCCTCGGTAAGGGAAGGAGCTTCACTAGTATTCGCAGATTCAGTAGAGGAGTTGGTTACGGGGGGCTTGGTTTCACCACTTTGTGCGGGCAGCAGCTGGTAACTCAGCAGCCCCAGGCTGATGAACAGCAATTTTGTGAATCGGTGCATGTGAACTTCTCAGTTTGATGAAGTACAGCTGCTGCATAGGTTGGTTTTGGTTCTTTGAGTGTTCTTGGATGTGTAATCTGCATATATAAATGCGGGATGAGGGTAGATTATTGTCCGCTGATTTGATAAAAGGGCCGATTTCTTCCGATCGGTACCTGGCAGGAGAGCCTCAAAGGTGCTGCCAGGCTTGCGGTTTTAACGCTTCCAAAAAGGTTTGGGCTCTGCTCAATCTTTTTACGAGAGTATGTACTCGACTCGAGTTGGTTTGGTCTCTCAGCACGAAGTACTGCGTAGCAAAACCACTTCTTTGTCGATATAGCAACTTATCAGATGGGGCGTTAAATCACCCCTTTAAGGCTTAAAAATTATGTACCTTTCTCGGTAAATCCACGCACAAAGGATATGTCTAAACTAGATTATCTGACTATTGGCATTGTGGCCATTTGCCTGGCTGCAGTAATTTTCATCATGATCAAGGTGTATGATTTGGGGCGTACCGACAACCCCATTGACGTGCCACCGACCGAACCTGAAACGGAGATCGAAGAGCCTGACACTGCGTCCGAATCAGCGGGCGATCCGGCTCCGCCTCCGACCAGCAGTCAAACCCCTCCGGATGCAAATCAGGAAGCGGATGATCTGGATGATGAGGAGCTTACCGATCCCATTGAGGAGAATATCCCCTCCGATCAATACCAGGATGAGGGAGTGCTCGGGGATGAAGGAGGAAACTTCCTGGTTCTTGCCGGTTCTTTCCGTTTGCGTTCCGGCGCTGAAGCCGAGGTGCAACGTCTGAAAAAACTTGGATACAAAAATGCGGAGGTCACCCTGTTCAATGCCGGTACCTTTGCTGCGGTCCTCGTGGACAGGTTCGATAATGTCGCCCGGGCAGAAGCCCTGGCCAGTGAACTACAGGCCAAGCATAAGGTCGAGGCCTATGTTCACGAAAAGAGGCAGGGAGAGCAGTAATTACGTTGTTCCGTAGGCATCGATCCAGGCCAAGACGCCACCCTCCAGGTTGCGTACATTCTTGAATCCAGCTTGCTCCATCAGGCTTTGGGCAACCCCACTACGTTTGCCGCTGCGGCAATAAACTACGATCTCGTCATCCTGGTGTTCTTCCAGATCATCGAGTTCATGTGGAACGGAGCCCAGGGGAATGAGTTGTCCACCTACGTTGAATTCCTCGTGTTCGTGGGGTTCCCGAACGTCAATGAGGATAAAGGAATCATCACTTTTGTCGAGGCGTTCTTTCAGTTCTTGTACGTTGATGTCCATATCGTTTGCGTTTTGAAAGGTGGGTGATTACTGGCAACCTTCGGGTTTGGCAGCTTGCAGATATATATTCACTGGTTGTCCGATACTGAGCATGGCGCCTGCTTCGGGCTCCTGCTTCCAGACGAAATAATCATCGGGATTACTGCTGGCCCCTTCCACCCGACCAACAACCAATTGGCGGCTCGAAATGTTGAAGGAAGCCTCGGAAAATCGCTGGCACACCAGATTAGGCACCTGTGCCTGGCCGGTATTTCGCACACTGATAATGGCTCCGACGGTACTTCCTTTGGGTACTTTTACGCCCGACTCTAGCTCTTGCGGCGTAATGCGCTCCCCGTCGTAATAGAGGAAGAGAATGGTGTTTTCTTCCAGCTTGCGGTCGTATTGTTTATCCCGGACAACCAGGTCAATATTCAGGCGTTCCAGCTTGCGGCGATACTGTTCGAACTCGTCCGACCCAATGAGCGAAGGCAGGGGCACTTCCGGCGGCACACTGCGGGTGATAGTCAGATAGATGTTACGGTTTTCCTTTACCTGTGAAAAGGGGCGCGGTGTCTGATCGATCACTTCGTTCGGAGAACGGTTTAACAGGAAAACGGAATCGAGGACCACCACACTGAACGATCGCTGGCGCGCCTTTTGTTTGGCCTCATTAAGAGTCATTCCCCGGTAATCGTGCACTTCCAGAGACTTACCGTGGTTGGTGTACAGGTTGAGACAACCTTTCAGTAAAAAGAAAAAGAGTACGACGAAACCAGTCATTACCGCCAGATTCCTCAAAAAAATGGGAGCGGATAAAAAGCCCCAGATGTTTTTCCCAATCCGTTTGATGACATTATCCTCCGGGGAGGATTGTTCTTGTGTTTCGTTCATTCCTTGAGGTTGTTCCGGTGAGGCTCCGAGAATGGTTTCCTCAGCGGTAGATTCGGCCATCTGGCTTTGTGTTTGTTCTTCGATGATGGCCCGTTCGATCCGATCTTTGCGGTCTGCAAATTGCAGGATCTCCCCGATGAAGGCAGCCGGTTGGTATCCGTTGAGTGCTGCCTGGTGGAAAATCGCAGTAGCAGGTGTCATTCCCGGCAAGGAGTTTACTTCTACGATGATCGTCTCTACGCTGTGGTCCGAAAAGACTCGTACAAAAGCATCGATCCGTGCATAGCCTTGTACATCGAGAATGCGAGCTGCCTTCTCCAGGTCGGCTTTTACCTGCCTGGCGATAATCTCGTACTGCTCGGGATCTTCCGCAAATCGGGCAGGCGTGATATTTTGGCCCTCGCCGGCCAGGAATTTTTCTTCGACCGATAAAACCTCGCCACTAGACAGGGCTTCGGAGGGTTCGAACACTTCGTATTCAATAGTGCCGTCAGGTGCAATATGAGTCACCAATCCTCCCGTGATTTCTAAAAAACGAGTAGCGCCTTCGGCGGTAATCAGGGTCTCAAACAGCACTTGATCTTTGATCGGAAATTCTTCCTTCATGCCTAAACGCAGGGTACGGCGTGCTTCTTCCCCGGTACTACCCTGCGGCCGGAATAATAAACGGGCGTAGGCCTGTAACTCCTCCCGTTTATTGATCACGATCACCGCTGAGCTACAGCCATCATCGACGGGTTTGGCAACGAGGGGGTAAGCGAATTGTTGTTCGATCCGTTCCACGAATTTTGTGGGATCAGCCTGGTAATCCGATCGGTCTAGTAGCAGTTGCTGCGTTACTGAGAAGCCATTTTTCTTCAGGGTTTGCAGTGTCCGGTATTTATCGATGGTGATACCGGAGGATCGCGGTCCGGACCCGTTATAGGATAACCCCCGTTTATCCAAAGCTGCTTGCAGGGTACCGTCTTCGCCCGGTCGTCCGTGCAGAGCAATGAATACCTGGTCCACCTCGGCGGGTAATTGATCCAGGGTAACGGGACGGGGTGCTAGTAAAGCTCCCGAACCGGCGTATTTTTCAGTTATGGCCCGACACTGGTCGACAATATCTACCAGGACCGGATGCGGATTGTAATCGCGCACCTTATCCCGAATATCATCGGCATTGTCTTTCAGCAACAGGCTGATGGGCAATTGATACAATTCAAAGGTTTGCGATGTATCCCAGTCGGCCAGGAAATAGGGGATGGGATGAAATTGCTCAGAACTCGACAGTTTTTCGTAGACGTTGCGACCACTCTCCACGGAAATATGCCGTTCGAAGGAGGTTCCTCCCAGTACGACCCCAATGCGCTTGCGTTCGCTCTGGGAGTCCCTGGCCTCCTGGATTTGCTCATCGACTACGGAGAGTACGGCTTTGTAACCGGCTTGCTCTGGATGCTCAGCCAGCCTTTCCTGAATAGAGGTGCGAATGATATAGGTCAGGAATTGGGAGGGGTTCAATCCGATCTCGGCCGCCTGGTGAAAAAAGAAGGAAGAGGGCAGCATGCCCGAAGTCGTGTTGGGGTCATTCAGGAACACCTGATCATCCTTGGTGATGAATCCGTCGATACGGGCGTAGGTGTGAAACCCAAGTGCTTCGAAGAGGCGTTCGCATTCCTGGCGGATGGTATTGATCTGTTCGGTGGGCAGCTTAATGGGGGTTTCTTTCCGCGACCGGCCGGGCATGTATTTCGAGCGATAATCGAATACTTCCCCTCCCTTGACGATTTCGGTAGGAGGGAGGGCTACACATCCGCCGTCCTCCTTCCGGATAACAATACAGCTGAATTCTTTTCCGGTGATAAAGCCCTCCAGAATAACCTTCTCTTCGCCGAGATGAGCGGTCAGTAAAAAGACTTCATCTGATTCGGGATTGGCCTCCGTTTGTCGGTTCAGGTATTGTAGTAACTCCTCCGGGTGGTGGATGGTAGTGGTATCGCCCCGGAATGTGATATCGAGTGGAAAACCAAGTCCGTCGCGAATGTCGGTCAGGTATCGAACGTGATCAACCCGGTCGTAGGTACTGCGGTCCCGCCAACTGGCAATTGGTATGGTTTCTCGAAAAAACGCCCGGTCGATGGCTTCGCGAAAACCTTCGAGCCCTGCTTTTTCGTCTACAATGCTCACCCCGATAGATGAGCCCTGGTTGGCTGGCCGGATAACAATGGGAAAACCAATAGTCTCCGCGGCCTGGTCGTACAGGGATTGTACATCCTCTGTCCCGAGCCAATCGTGCCGCTTGACCACCTGAACGGGCGGTGTGGCAAAACCACGCTCCGACATCATCTCTTTTTGCAGGCCTTTGTCCATGCCTATCTCGCAGGCCCGAACGCCACTGCCGGTGTAGGGGATGCGCAGTGTCTCCAATTCGCGTTGGATCTGCCCGTCTTCGCCGTATACGCCGTGCAGGGCCAGGAAGGCTACGTTGATGAGTTGAGGTAACTCTTCGGCGGGAATGACCTTGCCGACTTGCTCGTAGGCTTCGTTGGTTGTTACACTTTCCTGGTAAACCTGAAAGTGATTGGGACTGCCCGGCAGGGCGGTAACCGGAGGATAGAAATCGCGGATTGACCCTTTGTATAAATAGGGCCAGTCGAGCTGTATAAAGTTTCGGTGGCTATCGACGAAGATGGGAATGGGTTCGAAAACGGACTTGTCCAGATTGTCGTAAACGGTGCGTCCCCCGGCAAAAGATATCTCCCGTTCGCGGGAGGGGCCACCGAAAAAGATACCTACCTTGATCTTCATAAGCGTTGGAACGATTCTATATTTGCGCCCAATTTAGGTATAATTTTGGACCAGTCTTAACCGGATCGGACCTTTAAGTAACTGATGATGAATAAAGAGATCCTTCGCCTGGCGATTCCGAATATTATCAGCAACATTTCCGTTCCATTGCTCAGTACGGTAGATACGGCATTAATGGGCCGTTTATCCGAAGTTCATATCGGCGCAGTTGGGGTCGGTGCAATGATCTTTAACTTTATTTACTGGAACTTTGGTTTTCTTCGTATGGGTACGACGGGAATGACGGCCCAGGCCTTTGGTCGCGGTACCCAGGCGGGTATCATCAATACCATGGGTCGGGCTTTGCTGGTGGTCGGGGTCCTGGCGACTATTCTTCTGATAACGCAGGGACCGCTG
The DNA here is from genome assembly GCA_030148525.1 of Saprospiraceae bacterium. Lineage (GTDB taxonomy): Bacteria > Bacteroidota > Bacteroidia > Chitinophagales > Saprospiraceae > DT-110. The sequence goes on from JASBTH010000287.1 coordinate 23,246, forward strand.
GGCCGGATCAGTTTTTACCTGATGAATATTAATGCGGAGCAGGAGTTGCTGGTGCGGGAATACTTCTACATACGTATATGGGCCGCACCGGCAACCCTGGGGCTTTACGCTTTTATGGGATGGTTCTTCGGTATGCAAAATGCGATATACCCGCTTGTACTTACCGTTGCCATCAATGTGGTCAATATCATACTCAGTTTTTACTTCGTGCGCATCCTGGGCATGGATGTCGGTGGTGTAGCCTGGGGTACCCTCATTGCCCAGTACTTCGGGCTGTTCCTGGCCATCGGATTATTTGCCTACCGGTATCGATCGTATCTGGAGCATTTGCGAATGGCAGCCCTGACAAAATGGGAAGAACTGCAATCCTTTTTGTCGGTCAATCTCGATATTTTTATTCGGACTATTTGCCTCACCTTTGCTTTTGGCTTTTTCTACAGCCAGTCAGCATCGGAAGGAGAACTAGTACTGGCCGCCAATGTGATCCTGCTTCAGTTCCTGAACTGGATGTCGTACGGTGTAGATGGATTTGCCTTTGCCTCGGAAAGTCTGGTGGGCAAATACGCTGGTCGGGAGGATCCCGTCAAGACCAATATCGCCATTCGCCTATCGTTCATTTGGGGAATGGGCATTGCCCTATTCTTCAGCGCATTATACGGATTCGGAGGCAACGCCCTGCTGAGGGTGTATACCAATCAGGCCGATGTGATTAATGCCACTCAGCCCTTTCTGTTCTGGATGGTCCTTTTCCCCTTACTCAGCACTCCTTCCTACCTCTGGGATGGGGTTTTCATTGGCCTGACGGCTTCCAAAGCCATGCGCAATACAATGCTGCTGGCCATCAGTGTATATCTGCTCACCTTTTTGCTGATTGGACAAAGCTGGGGTAACCACGGGCTCTGGTTGACCATGTTGCTCTTCATGGTAGCAAGGGGAGTCTTCCAACAGTGGTATTACGTACGAAAGGGATTGGCGCTTACCTGACAGTTTTTTTGCGAAAGCATAATACTGATCAGCCTTTCGGCAAAAGAATCCCTCCCGGAAGGGCGGGCAAAAAACCGGCAGGACCAATGGGGATCCTGCCGGCTTTTTGCAGCCTATCGCTGGACGGAAAAGGACCTTGAACGCACACCCCGACTGTCGAGCAGGCGAAGTACATACAGCCCCGAGGGCCACTGGTTCGTTGGGATTGTCAACTGTGTTTCTCCCCGGTCCAGGCTTTGCCGGAATAAGGGGCGACCCTGAAGATCGAAGACTTCCAGGTCAGTAGCTTCAGTCAAGGGGCCGGACCATTGTACCTGCAGGGCATCGTGGGCTGGTACCGGAAACAGTACCACCTCACCGGAGACGGGCAGCGGCTCGTCCGTATCAACTACGGCTCCTTCCCGTATCCGAATGGGAACGGCTGCCGTGGCAAAAAAACCACCGGTACCATCCTCGATGACAAAGGTGACGAGATCCGATTCGGTTTCGGAACCATCGTGCTGGTATTTCAGATCGAAGGTCTCGATTGCCCGTTGGGTGAATTGGTCCCCTACGGCCAGGGGAACGTTATAGGCATTCAGGATGCCGTGATCGGGGGCTTTAAGGACGGTGTAGGTCAATTCAAAGGAGGTATTGTCGGGATCTTCGGCCAGAAGCTCATTTGGCGAGATGGGGTTAGTCAGCCCGGGAGGAACAAAGAGGGTGTCATTGCTTACCAGTACCGGAGACTGAGGTTGTTGTTCGGAGCAAAACTCCAGGCGCCATTCCTCCAGGCCACCCGAAGCCCCGAAGCCAAGATCAACTACGGCCACCCGCAGTGTCCAGGTGCCGGCAGTCGGCTCCCCGATAAAGGCTGAGAGGGAATCGATGGGTTTGAAAACGATGCCGTCATCCGGTGGACAGGTAATCTCACTCGGTGCTTCATCGTCGAAACCGATCGACATATTTACGGTATTTCCGCAGGTTTGATCGTACAGTACCACCTCGGTGCCCATAGGGCTTATCAGGCTAATTTTCAGGCTTTTAACTGGTTGGTAGTTCGCCTTCAGAAAAGGAATATTTATATCGCTGATGGTCCCGGATTCGGTAACTTCAATGGTGCTTTCGATGGTGGGGAGTCCTGTACCTGAAATATTGATCGGCAGATCATTGGCCTCATTCCCGTCGCAAATCGTGTTGGCGGTATGGAAGGTTTGAATGGGCGATGGTGGGCCGGCTCCACATTCATTAAAGGGGCTAACTCGCCAGAAATACAGGGTTGAGGGATCTAAAATGGGTCCTGGCGTATAAAAGGTATCGGTCAGATCAAATTTCCGCTCGATGATAGTGCTATTATCAAAGGTTGGGCTGGTGGCCAGAATAACGTCATACTCGTTTGCATCCGCTGCGTCGGTCCATCGCAGAACAGTGGATAACAGGATACCCGACGTTCCGTTGGCTGGAAAGGTGGGCGTGAAGTCAGCGTATTCATTGGACTGGGTCACGATGGTGAGTTCCCGGAAAAAGGTATCGGCCGGGCTGGAAGCACGTACCGTGAGGTCGTAGGTCTGTCGTCCGGCTTCATCGGTGAATAGCCGTAATAAAGAGGATTGGCCGGGGTCGACCACGGGTGGCTCAAAATCGGCGTTCAGGCCAGGCGGGAGGTCTGCTATATCCAACTGAATAGGTTGATCGTATCCTAAAAAAGCATCGGTTTCGACCTGAATCCCGATCATCTCCGGCTGACAACTCAGCGGAACGCCGGCGGGCGCCAGTTTTACTCCGTAAGTAGTGTCCTCAGCCCGATTCAGAATAAAATCCTCATCAGATGTATCGAAGAATACATTGTCCACCGCTTCCACAAAGATGCGGCCGCGATTGGAGGAGGTATCCGGAAAGGTAACAAAGACGGCCCCGTCATTAGGGGTGTTTTTAGCCAGTGTATCCAGGATGGTAACACCCCGGTCGATCGACAAAAGGACATTGACGAACTGGCAGTTGACGGGAGCCTGATCGGTATTTGCTACCTCCCATCGCACCTCGTATTCTCTGCCTCCGGTGTATTCCAGTCTGCGATTCGGAGCAATGACGGTAAAGGGACCTGCCTGATCGGTCACTCTGAGGTCCACTTCCCCCCAGGTGACACCACCTGCTTCCAGGTCGTTATCCCGGACGGTGCACCGGAAGGTAAGGTCCCGGGCATAATCCGGTAATACCTCAACCAGGGATTCATTACCCACAATAACATCGAACAACCGGGGGAAATAGCGATAAGGCTCTACGGTTGGTTCGTACGACCGGAAAGATGGGTCATTACCCTGCGGATTGCCCAGGGAGGACTGGGCCGGATCCAGGTTGTACTGTTCCCAACAGTAGGTGACCGTTTCGGCATCGATATCCGAAACATTCGCCGATAGCTTAAAGGGCGTGGAGATGGGAATCACCGTGCCGTCGGCAATGGGGATACTGATCTCGGGTACGGTGTTCTGGACGGTTTGTATTTCCGGGCAGGTGCTTCCGGTACTACTCCTGCTGAAGTTGTACATCTGCTGCAGGCTGTGCACGTGAAAATAGGGGTCGGCACTACTCTGAAAACTCTGGGTACCACAGGCATCAGCATAGGACATGATGGTACTGCCACCCCCCGGCTCATAAGCGGAAATAGGGGAGAGCTGCCCTTCGTTGGGCGGGCAGTTATTGAAGGTATGGGAGGCATTAAATTGGTGGCCAATTTCGTGGGCCACCACATTGATATAAAACCGATCATTAGCACCCACCTGGCAGGAAGCGGCCCGTGCTTTGCGTTGGGTATTACAAGTGGCTCCCAGGGCCGCCTGACCAACTGTGCCGCCGCCGCAAGGGCCGGCAAAAACGTGACCTAAGTCGTATTTGTCCGGGCCCAGCACATTGGCCAGGTTCGTGGTGTTCTGGCTCAAAAGGGCCGAAATATTGTCGTCGTCGTACGGGTCTTCCTCCGGGTCCAGGTAGATGACCTCTTCATTCTCCGCAATGAGCCGGAACCGGATGGCCATGTCCCGCACGAACACGAAGTTTACCCGGGTCAGTGCTACATTGATGGCTTCCAGTACACTGGCTTTAGTACCACCGTTCGCCTGACTGTATTCACCAGTGGTGGCAATGGCAATATCGTAGATTTGCAGATTGACCTGGTCGTTTGCCGAACGGAGTGGACTTTGTGTAGTGGCCAGTGGTGATTCGAGTAAATCGGAGGCAGATAAGTCGGTTGAACCGCAATGAAGATTGCCTGCCAATGCTTCGGGTAAGTGGTGATCCCTGGTAAAATAGACCATGTGGCGTTCGTTGGAACTTTGCTGAAAGGGGTCCAGGTATACCTCTCCCCGCGACGAATGATAGACAGCATGAACACCTCTTTGACCAACACTGAGTGCGATCCGGTGTTGGGGGTGTTCCGGATCAAAACCCATATAACTGCGGATGTGCGGATATTTTTTGGCTAAAGCCGGATGAAATTGATCGACAGGCTGGAGGGTAAAGGTTTTTTGCCTGCCATCGGGCAGGGGAAGGGTCGTCCTGAACGTACCGGTTGATCGCAATAAAACGTTGGTTCGGTCGGCTGCCGAAATGTGTATTGGCCGGTATTTTTCGGGTTTGATCGGGCGATCTTCACTGCGAACTACGGTCCAGTCACTATCGGAAGCATCGGACCAAAAGGATTGAGAAAAAGATGGGAAACAAAGCAATAGTCCCGAGAGGATCAGGAGTAATCTCATGATTATTATTGATTTTTTTGGCATGCGTTCATGATGGTTCTGCTAAATTAGGTAAAATTCCAATGTGTGAATTGGCTATCCACGGTTTTGTCGGGGGTGCCACAAAGCCTGCTAGAAGACGGCGGCAACCTGAGCCCGACCCACGTGGACCGTTCTGGCGGATCCAGTTTGCCGGCCCTCGTAGGATAGACTCAGGCGCAAATTTTTTCCCAATTGCTGATCCAATTGCAGGTTCCATAGGACATTTCGGCCGGGCTGGAGCCCGTTTAAAATGGCGAATCCTACTGGCGAAGAGGGATTCCCGGAGTACTCAATACCCACCAGAGAGACCTGACCTCTTAAGGTCGTTTTTACCGAACGGTTATAGGTTACTTCGGTGCGAATTTCGCGGGAAATGGCTTCGTCTCCATTTTCTCGTAATTGGTCCTGATCAACCTGATAGCGACCGCTAAAAGACCAACGGAATTGCTTGGAAGGAGTCCAGGTAACGGATGGTTCGAAAGACCAAAACTGGAGGGCGAAGTTCTTGGTGTCGAACAACTCACTATCGCTTATTCGTTTGCCCCGACTGATCTCGTTCTGCAGGTTCCAGACCTGGTCCAGATTCAGGCGGCTTCTCAGGAAATATTCGGTGCGCTGCCGGCTTTCAAAACCGGTAGTCTGGGCGATTCGGGAACGATTATCAATGAGCCCCACCTGGGATTCAAAGACGGGCTTTCCCCGATTGAAGAAGAGGGTGTGCTGCATACCGCTGCTCAGGGCTACCAGGTTACTATCCACGACATTGAGCTGGAAGGGATTGAAGAGCGTACCACCATTCCCACCACTGGTCTTTCGCTGAATTCGCAGGGAAGACTGGGTGGAAAACCTTGCCAGGAGGGCCTTTAGGTTATCCTTTTCGGAAAACCATAAAATGCGGGGGATGACTGATACACTTTGGTTGAGCATGACATTGCGGGTTCGGATGAAGTCATTCGTTACCCGCGAAACCCGCACGTAATTTGCCTGATCGGGAAAAGGGGCGATCTCCATTTCGTTGGGTTGAATGAGGCCGTCATTATTGTACAGAGAATCCAGCCAAATGTATTGCCCCTCTCCGGTGGCAACGCGAATGTAGGTGAAGTCGATTCGCGGCTCCTGTCCGGTTCCCAGTTCGTAAACTGTTGACAGACGGATAATTCCATTGCCCGGGGAGAGGTTTTGCTGTAAGCGCCCTAAAAAGGTATTACCACCGGTTTCTTCGGTCAAGTCCCTATCGTTCACCTCCAGGGACCGGTATTGCAAGCGTCCTTTGAGCTGCCAGTTTTTAGCAGCTGCATACCGGGTGTTTACTATCCAACTGCTGGCCTGGAGCGCACTTGCCAGGGTGTTTTGTTGAGGCAGTTGATCGGTGCGTCGTTCATATTCCAATTGCCAATTGAAAGCGGTTGAGTCACCTCCTTCCAGGCCTGCCCACCACTCCCGGAAAGCATAACTCGACGCCTGCAGGGAGTCGGTGGCTATTGTTTCCCGACGGTTGGATTCACCCCGGTATCCGGCGGTGATGGTCCACTTGCGCTGAAAGGGTAGTTGCCGTCGTAGCTGGATATCTGGTTGCCAAAAGGAGCGATTATCCTCAGCCGTTTGGGCGTTCAATAGACTGGTCTGGATAAGGAGCTGACTTTTTTCAGTTTGCAGGTTAGTCTCCAATCCATGTCGCAGGCCGGAGTAGCCGCTGCCGCGCGAAAAATAATCGAGACCATAGCGGGCATAGCCGAATTCCGGGTGATTGAATCCGATGCGATTGCGAATAAGGTGTTCATCGGCCGGGTTTACCGTGCCGAGACCCTGGAAGTCGGTAAGGCTCCAGGTGCGAAGAAATTCCTGTGGCCGGTAGGGGTTGATAAACTGAAAAGAAGCCTCTTTGAATTCGTACTGGATATCTGTAGTCAGGTTCCATCCTTCCGCCCGGGATGAAAGTGGAATATCTTGTTGAAACTGGGTATACAATGCGGCGGCCCCGTCATCGGAATCATCCCGGGGAGAAAAACGGTTCAAATCCAGGCTACTGGTTGCCCATTCGGCCCGAAAACGGGATCGTTCGGAGATATTGACTTCTGCACCTGCCACCAATAACTGTTGCTGTTGGGGGGTGGGCAATTGGATGACCGGAGCGTAGTCGCCCCGTGGTTCGCAGGTGAGGGGGTCGGGAGGAATCCATTCGTATACCGGTTCATTGGCGAGGCTGCCATCGGATTGGCGGTAGTTCCCCTTCCCATTACCTACAAAGCTGAACCGGGCCGTGTACAGGGGAATATCGGTACGAGTAGTGAATACCAACACGGAATCCGCAACAGGGCAGGCGTTGGAAAGGGTATCAGTCAGTCGGTAGGTAGCCCGGGTGGGGTTGGCATTGTCGAGAGGTTGAACACCTGAAACAACGGCCTTTTCGGGGTCATCTCCGGCACGGAATAGCACATCCCGGTCTTCCTCGCTAAGCTGGAGCGTCAGGGTACTGTTTCGGCTATCTTGCTGGCGATACCATTGGGCGTACACGGTGGCTTTTTGGGATTCGTAGCGGGAATCCAACAGGGATAGGCTGCGCAGGTAGTTCTGGTCGGCGTACTCGAATTCGACGATAACCCGGCTTTCCCGTTTGATGAAGACCTGAGCAGTGAAGGTTATTTCCCCCAGGTTGTAATCGATGACGTAGTCCTGTTCTATACCCCGGGTCAAACGGCGCCCATTCAGGTACACGCGTTCGGTTCCCGCGAGCACGATAATGAAGCGCTCTCCCTGATTGCCCTGTAACCGGTAGGGGCCCTGGTTACCTTCGGTCAACGGAAGGTTTTGCCGGGCAAACTGTCCGCGGGTGATGGCAATGCCGGCGCGGTTGGTCAAGCGGCCATTTCCGATATCTACTTCGTTTGAAACGGTTGCCCCCTGCAGGTTCTTAAAGAAGCGCATAAAATAGCTGGGTGAGGGGCTAAGTTCATAGTCGCCGGCTGTTAGCTGCGTAGCTCCGCGGTTAATCTGAACATACACCCGGTCAAAGTCTCGGAGTTGTTGCGTATTTCCTTCGGGTTGCAGGGGAATGTTTTCGTCGGTAATAGCGGCCAGAATGGAAAAATCATCACCCAGGTCACCTGCCAGCTGCAGATTAAAGGCGGAGTTCAGTACGAGGTTTTGCCGATTGCCGAAGGAAAGCCCCCTGGCGAAGCTACCGGAATAATCGAGGTTTTGATTGCCAAACAAGGTGTTTCCGGCGGTTGATTCCCCGACAGGTCGCGGTGCGGAAGGGGCATCAGCAGGATTTATCCAGCGACTGGAATCAAGCCATGAAAAGGTCGTTTGACGCGGGAAAGGCAGCACCCGGTAATTGATCGTAATTGGATGTTCGGGGGGCTCTGATCGCCAAAACAAGGTGTTTTGACGGTAAGTCCACCGACTGGAATCGAGCACTTGGTTGGTTTCCGCGTGGGTGACTTGTATAGTAGCCGGCAAAACGAGCAGGGTATCCAATGTCAGGCTGTCGGGTATTGGCTGGTCAAGGGATAGGTTGCGAAGGGTACTGGATACAGGGTTCTGGGCGGTGCAGATACCACTCAGGCCAATAATCAGCATAAGAATCCATAAACATCCCCGGATCATAATCGACGTAATACAGAACAACCGCTGCGAATGAAACGTATGTCTCCCTGAATAGTATACGGAAGCGGTTTCTTGACAGTTGGCAAAAAAAAGAGGAGGACATTTTAGTCCCCCTCAAAAATCACCCGACTGTATTCGGTCCGGAATCGCGCCTGGATAGGCGCGCAGACATAGAACCGAAAACGTTCTTTTTACTGAACTGATTTATAAGCTGTTTAGGTGGGTTAAAGCCCTAGTTTAACTGAAAATTAAGGAGTTGGCACCTAAGAAAATTACAAAAGCCATGCTAAGATAAAGAACAATTTACTGTTGTATTAGGTCACTATTACGTCCAAAAAATGTATTTTTGGACGTAGTTTACCCCCTTAAAATCAGTGTTTCCGAAGAATTGTTCCGCGATCAAGGGGTTACAATTTGATCAGTGGATAGATTATCGGTTGAATTGCTGCTACTTCTACTATATACAAAATTTTGCGGACGAACCGCGAATGAAAACCCATGAGCAAAATAAAAAAATATGAGACGACCTTTACAATTTGGCCTCGTGCTTGGTTTGACCTGGTTGCTTGGAACTACTGTAATAGCACAGGATCTCGATCGAAACTTGTACCGGACCATCGACGGTACCTATAACAATTTGCAGAATCCCGAATGGGGTAGTGCCTTTGAAAACCTGTTGTTGATAACCGGTCAAATGGGGTATTCAGATGGTATTTCTGCGCCCGGAGGCATTAACCGACCCAACCCGCGGGATATTTCCAATGAGATTTTCGCCCAGGATTTTATGATCCACGATCCGCTGCAACTCAGTGACTTCACCTGGGTATTCGGGCAGTTCATTGACCACGATATCGGACTGACTCCGGATGGACAAGAGGATGCGTCTATTGCCGTACCTACCGGAGACTCCTATTTCGATCCGCGCGAGACTGGTTCCGCAACTATTGCCATGCACCGCAACGTATTTGACCAGTCCACCGGAACCAGCACGGACAATCCGCGGCGCCACCCTAATGTAATAACCGCCTATATCGACGGGTCGGGAATCTACGGCTCCGATAATGAGCGGGCGGCCTGGTTGCGTTCATTCGTTGACGGTAAGCTAAAAGTGTCCAGCGAAAATATGCTTCCGTTCAATACCGTAACGGGTGAATTTCAGGATGAAGTCGACCGGGAGGCACCAGAAATGGACAATCCGGTAGGTCTGATCCGTAAGCAATTTGTAGCCGGCGATGTCCGTGCAAATGAAAATCCTCTACTGCTCAGCTTTCACACGTTGTTTGTTCGCGAACACAATCTGGTGTGCGATGAATTAAAAGAAAAACATCCGGATTGGGGTGATGAAGAGCTTTATCTGCATGCGCGTAAAATCGTTATTGGAAAGCTCCAATCGATTGTCTACAATGAGTGGCTGCCCGCAATGGGGGTTGATTTGCCCCCTTATTCCGGGTATGACCCCAGGGCGCACGCTCAGTTATTCAATGCGTTCACGGCTGCTGCTTTCCGGGTTGGACACACCCTGCTAAATGCCAATCTCCAGCGCGTTATGAACGACGGCTCGGTCCATCCGGAGGGACCTCTTCCTCTGCGACGGGCCTTCTTTAATCCGCTGGCGGTAATGGAAGATGGTGGTATTGATCCATTCATAAAGGGGATGGCCGTGCAGGTTCAGCAATCTTTTGATCAGCGGGTAGTGAATGACGTCCGGAATTTCCTCTTTGGACCTCCGGGAAGCCCGGGCCTGGACCTTGCTTCCATCAATATTAACCGTGGTCGTGAGCGTGGATTACCCGGTTTCAATTCTATACGGGTAGCGCTTGGTCTCGAGCCGTATCAGTTGTTTCGGGAGATCAATTCGGATCAGCGCGTTTCCGGTCGGTTGTTGGGGTTATACCGCGATGTTGAAGAGGTTGATCCATGGGTAGGTATGCTCGCTGAAGATAAAGCCTCAGATGGAGATTTATTCGGGGAAACTATCAAACAGTTTATGATAGTGCAATTTGGGTTGTTGCGCGATGGTGACCGGTTTTTCTACGAGAATGACCCGGTTTTATCCCAATCGGAAAAAGACCTTATCCGCAATACAACTATGCACGATATTATCATGCGAAATACGGATATCAAACTCATGCAGTCCAATGTGTTTGAGGCCATGCCGCACAATGAAATCTGTGACAATATGGTAGTTGACCTTTCTGGTCGTATCTGGACCGAGGAAGGCAATCCTGTTTCGGATGTGGTGATCGACCTGTTATTATCAAATGGGACTATGCAAAGTGTAACCTCCGAAGAGGGTAACTTTGAATTATCCAGCATTCCGGGGTGTTTTGCCAAAAAAATGACTGCGACCAAGAGCAAAAAGGATTATCAGAATGGGGTAACTACGTTTGACATGGTCTTAGTGCAGAAACACATCTTGGGACGCAGTCCGCTTACCTCACCTTATAAGATTTTGGCCGCTGATGTGGACCTCTCGGGGAGCATTACTACGCTGGATTTAATAAAAATGCGCCGGGTTATTTTATCGGTGGCAACTGATTTTGGCGGAGCCCCGGCCTGGCGCTTTATTCCGGCTGATCACGTCTTTTCTGATCCTACTGATCCATTTGCCGACAATGTTACCAGTGAGTTAGAGTTCGATCTGCTATCCAAGGATAGCGAACGGAATTATATCGCGATTAAATTGGGCGATTTGAACGGAAGTGCTCTGACCACCCCTGCTGCTCAGCAGGCGGAAACTCGTTCTTTTGCAGGTGGATTGACGCTGCTGGCAGATGATCAATCCTTTACCCAAGGCAATGAAATTGCTGTCACGCTCACACCCGAGCAGGCAGCAGTGTGGACCGGCTGGCAGTTTGGCCTGACCTACAATCCGCAGGTACTGGAATACCTGCGGGCTGAGAGCAGTCAGTTAAAAGACTGGAGTGATTCAAATGTGGGCGTTGTGGCTGACGAAGGGCGGTTGTTATTCTCCTGGCATGACCCTTCTACACGTGGTGTTACCATGGCTACGGAAGAACCCGTGGTTACGCTGTTTTTTAAGGCTCGCCAGTCAGGCAGCCTGAGCGCCTATATGAATTTCCAGGCGGCAAATTTGCAACCGGAGTCGTATCGTCCGGATGACGAACCGAAACCTTTGCAGGTATTGTTCTCTGGCGAGCAGGCCCCGATGGCCGGTACGTTTCGGGTGGAACAAAATGAGCCGAATCCTTTTACACAAAACACTACCATCCGGTATTTTATTCCTGAAGCGGGACAGGTGACCCTGACGGTTTCTGATGCCCAGGGGCGGATTGTTTTGCAACAGCAACAAACGGTGAGCCCGGGCGAGCACCAATTCCAGCTGGAGCCGGGAACAACTATGGAAGCCGCCGGCATTTATCAATACCAGGTGCAAATGGGTGAGCAATCTGTTACCCGGCAAATGATACGGGTGACCAAAGAATAGCACGTAAGTGCAAATGATCTAGCCCATCGTTCCCCGAGGGATACCAGCTGTTCTGGTATCCCTCTTCTTTTTTGTCGCAAAGGACCTGCTTTTGCGAATTTTCGCTATTTTGTATTCAAACAGCTTCTAAAACAAAACCATCCATGGCACACCCTCTATATCCGAACCTGTTTGAACCGCTCGATTTAGGATTCACTACTTTACCTAATCGGGTACTGATGGGCTCGATGCATACTGGTCTGGAAGAATCCAAAAACGGTTTTCAGAAAATGGCGGCCTATTTTGCCGAGCGAGCTGCCGGAGAAGCAGGGCTCATGGTGACGGGGGGTATAGCACCGAACCGGGCAGGTTGGGTAGGTCCGTTTTCGGCCAAGATGAGTACCCGTTCGGAGGCCAGGAAACATTCGGTAATTACGCAGGCGGTACATGCGGAAGGTGGTCGCATCTGCATGCAGATATTGCACGCCGGCAGGTATGGGTATCATCCACTGGCAGTAGCTCCTTCGCCGATAAAGTCGCCCATTTCTCCGTTTAAGCCCTGGACGCTCTCTTCCCGTGGGGTGGAGAAAACTATTCGGGCCTTTGTGCGCAGTGCAGTATTAGCCAGAGAAGCCGGATACGACGGGGTCGAAGTGATGGGATCGGAAGGGTATCTGATAAATCAGTTTATCGTTAAGAAGACTAATAAACGGAAAGATGACTGGGGTGGCCCTTACGAACAACGGATACGGTTCCCGTTAGAAATTGTAGCCAGGACCCGTGAAGCAGTAGGTCCTGATTTTATTCTGATCTATCGGTTATCCATGCTTGATTTAGTCCACGATGGCAGTAGCTGGGAAGAGGTAGTGGCTTTGGCCAAAAAAATAGAAGCTGCGGGTGCGACCATCATAAATACGGGAATCGGCTGGCACGAAGCCAGAGTACCAACGATCGCCACCATGGTGCCCCGCGGTGGATTTAGCTGGGTTACCAAACGATTGATGGGGAAAGTAAGCATACCCTTGATAACTACCAATCGGATAAATACGCCGGAAAAGGCAGAGTCCATATTGGAGAAGGGGCATGCAGACATGATTTCCATGGCCCGCCCATTTTTAGCAGACCCGTTCTTCGTGCAAAAGGCCCGGCAACAAAAAGCCCGTGAAATCAACACGTGCATCGCCTGTAACCAGGCTTGTCTGGATCATATATTTGAGCGTAAACAGGCATCCTGCTTAGTAAACCCAAGGGCCGGATACGAAACGTCCCTGCAGATCAAACCAGCCAGTGACCTTAAAAAGATAGCCGTAGTTGGCGCGGGCCCGGCTGGACTGGCGGCAGCTACTACGGCAGCAAACAGGGGGCACCGGGTGACCTTATTCGAAGCAGCAGGCGAGATTGGGGGGCAATTCAATATGGCAAAGCAGATCCCGGGAAAGGAAGAATTTCACGAAACCATACGCTATTTCCGGGTTATGCTGGAAAAACACGGGGTGGACGTCAAACTTAATCATCGGGTCACTAGCAAGGAATTGATTGAGGGGGGCTTTGACCATGTGGTGCTGGCCACGGGAGTAACTCCCCGCAACATTAGCTTAGAGGGTATTGACCATCCCAGTGTATTGGGGTATATCGATGTACTGCGGCACCGGAAGAGAGTGGGGGACCGGGTGGCGATCATTGGGGCCGGAGGCATTGGTTTTGATGTAGCCGAATTTCTGACCCATGTGGAGGAACCAGCGGATGGACAGGTAGCTGGTTTTGCCCGGGAGTGGGGCATCGATCAGGAATACAATAACCGGGGAGGCCTCATGGAAGCAACCGTCACTACGCCCAAACGCACCGTCTATTTGTGCCAGCGTTCCACACATAAACCAGGAGCAAATCTCGGGAAAACGACCGGTTGGATTCATCGCAGCAGCTTGCGCAAAAAAGAAGTTCAGTTCTTGTCTGGTGTTCAATACCAGCGAGTGGATGATCAGGGACTCCACCTCACGCATGAAGGGTCCTCAAGAGTACTGGAGGTCGACCATGTAATTGTATGTGCCGGGCAGGAATCGCTGCGAGACCTGCAGGCCCCCTTACTCGAAGCAGGATGTACCGTGCATTTGGCTGGTGGATCAGACGAAGCCCGGGAACTCGATGCCAAACGGGCCATTGATCAGGCCACTCGTCTGGCTGCCATCCTGTAAGGAGCAAGTCGAAAAAGCTGAATAACGCCCTGCCTTTCTTCCTTTTGGCGTTTTTGCCCAATTGGAACAGCCTGGAAATAGTAAATCGTTAAGGGAACCAGGTTAATTGTAATTAGTGGATAATTTTAGTAGCTTACCCACCTAATCTACCCCGCGCTACCCTTATTATTCTTTGAGGACCAGGCTTACTTTCCTCAAATCGCTTAAAGAGTAAATCATTCAGTTGCTTGTTCCCTTGGCAGGCAAATAGTGAAATGAATGTCCTGTCGTATGGTCAGGTGCACTTCTAATTACCATGACTGAATACCTGATGACGTGTAAATAACGTTCATTTGGTGCTGGCAGGAACATACACACGATAATCTCATAGAACACAATTCCAAAAACTGACTTATGAAAGTTATTAAGACGGTCATTGCAGACGATCAGCCTCTGTTTATTGAAGGTCTGCGATCGATCTTTACTGAAAAGGCCTCCGAGATAGATATCCTGGCTTGTCATTCCGATGGTAAAGATCTACTAAAGGATCAGTCTCTGAACCATGCGGACTTATTAATTCTCGATCTAAACCTGTCGGGTAGTGACGGCCTGAGTGTTATTAAGGCGCTGGGCGCCCGACCAGCCCGTCCGGCTATATTAGTATTCAGCCGGTACAACGATGCTAATATTGTAAAAACAGCTTTTCGCAACGGGACCGATGGGTATTTGCTGAAAAAGGAACGTCCGGATGCCCTGTTTGGGGCCATCAAATCGGTGCTGAGTGGGAAGACCTACGTCGGGGCCGGGGTACACATTAAATCTCACCAGGCTCTTAAAAGTCAACCCAAGACTGCTGACGACCAACCCTCCTTTGAAGAACGGTTTATTCGCAAGTACTATTTAACTAAGCGTGAACTGGAGGTTCTAAACCTGATCACCGAAGCCCTGAGCAATAAGGAAATTGCACAAGAGTTGTTCATAAGTGACCAGACGGTAAGTGTTCACCGCAAAAACATCATGCGGAAGTTGGGCGTCAGTAATACGGCCGGCCTGATAAAAATAGCTTACGATAATATCCTTGTTTAACTAAAATACCTTCATTAAGGTATTCCACGAGTGAAAATCTTTCGTATATTTGTAACATGAACATAGTTGAGGAGGAATCCTCGACGACTATAACAAATCGATCCCATGACTAAAGAAATTTACCTCTCCAGGGCATCTTGTGCCCAGTGCTTACCTGTCCCATCTCCGGGATTTCAAAAAGCATCCCTTTTCAGTTGTTATTTTTTTGGCGTTATTTCGATTTGTTTGGGGTTTTTTCACTCTAATTCCTTGATAATCAGAAAATAATAGGGGTCTATTCTTTTGTTATTAGTAACGGGTGATTAAATTCGCCTATTAATAAGACGACAAACGGAAGAAAAGACTAGCAATAGACGACGGCTAATTTTAATCTTTCATATTTTTCTTTAACCTAATTTTTACAAATCTTAATCTTATGGGAAAAACGAACTTTACCTTTGTTCGTCCAATGAGCTGGGTTGCAAGCCTGCTCGTTATGGCGTTCATGTTCGTGGCCCAGGCAACCTACGCTCAAACGGGCGATTGTGGTTGTCAGGACCAAGTGAATGTGACCCTTGGCGCAGAGTGCACCTTCACTCTGACGCTCGCCCAGGTTGGCGCAGGAGACTGCGAAGGCCAGGGCTACCGCGTTGTGGTTAATGACCGCAACCCTGGAAATGGCGCTATTGTTGATTGCGCTGGACTTTACACTTACGGCATCTTTGATGACAACGATGATCTGGTTTGCTGGGGCGAGGTACTCGCTGAAGACAAGACAGCTCCCGTTGTAGAAGACCACTATGAAAAACCAGACGACATCGAATGTGTCTACATTGATGATCTGGTAAACAATCCCAACTCAACAGATGACACTCACCCTCTTTACATAGGGCATGTATCTTTTGCCGATAATTGTGGTGGTTGTGGTTGTGAGGTGGAACCTAAATTCTTTGACCGCGTCGAATACCTCGACTGCCCCGAATCTGCTTCCTTCGGTGATGAGTATGACTACGCTATCATGTACCGTAAATGGACAGCTACTGATTGCGAAGGCAACACGTTCGATACGACTCAGACCTTTACCTTCTACCGTCCTTCACTGGACAGTCTGGTATGGCCAGATAGTGAAGAAACGCAAACCTGCGATATCGAAGGCAAAGATCGCGATTGCCCTATGCCTTACTGGGTAGGTTGCTTCGATGAAGACGGACAGAATGGCAATGACCGCCTGTACCTCGACGAGCTGGAGTGCAACTACTCCGTAACGGTTTCTTCTACTGAGTTCCCCATCTGTGGTGGCGAAGGTGTGAAGATCGAATGCACCTACCAGGTATTTGACTGGTGCGCTGAGGAATCTCAGGACCTGGCTGAATACTTGAG
>JASBTH010000302.1 GCA_030148525.1 Saprospiraceae bacterium
ATCGGGCAGGTTGATAAGGTTGGCAATGGGGTTAATAATCTGAACTACAATGGTGATTACCCACCGTATCAGGATGATCAGCAGGGCAATGGGCAGTACAACCACTAATCCACCCACAATCGTAGTGATCAGAAATCTGCGAATCCTCGTTCCTAGATTTTTACGGTGGTCTCCCAAAGCACGCATTGATTTATTGCCTATGGTCATACTTCTTAGTAGGTAATGTTTTGGAAAGGTAGAAAGTTGCCGCCTAACTGGCAATGTCTGGTAACCTTGCTTTCGCAAAAAAGCATAAAAAGGCCCCAGTACGACGCTCCGTACTGGGGGATGTTCTTTTGTTCTTTTTGGCGAAAGCCATCATTCAGAACCAGAAGCGGATATCAGCGCAACATTGCGAAGTTGCGTTTTCATGTGTTTTGGTTTTTTGGTTTTGCGACCAGTCATCTGATCGGTTTGCCTGCTAAACGGGGATGCTCCACGGGTGTTCGGTGTTATAACAAAACCTTAACACAGACTGCTTAACCGATCATGTTCTGCTGTTCGATAAAGTCCTGAAAAGTCTTTTTGTACAGTCCGCCTACGGGTATATTCTGTTCACCGATCACCATATCATTTTTCCCGATGCTATTGATCTTATCGAGAGATACGATGTAGGATTTATGGACCCGCAGGAATGGGGGTGTCGGCAGGGATTCTTCTATCTTTTTCAGGTTTTGCAGCGTCATGACCTTGATCTCCGGCGTGTAGATGCGGGAGTAGTCCTTCATACCTTCAATATACAGAATATCCTTTAGCCAGATCTTTTGCAACCGGTACTCGGACCGCACCAGGATGTATTCATCGCGTGGCTTTGCGGAGGTTATTGTTTTGGGTGCCGGTGTTTTTTTACGGGCGCTGATCTGATCGTGGATCTTCTCTACGGACTGCAGAAAACGCTGAAAGGAAATGGGTTTCAGCAAATAATCGCTTACGTTGAGTTCGTAGCCTTTCAGGGCGTATTGATCATAGGCCGTGGTAAGGATGATGTAGGGTTTTTGCCGTAAGGCCTCCAGCAATTGAATACCGGTCAGGTCATCCATTTGTATATCCAAAAACATGAGATCCACTGATTCCTGGCGCAGGAAGTGAATGGCATCAAATCCATTATCAAAGGTACCAAGCAACTCCAGGTACGGGATTTTTTCAATGAAGGCCTGCATTTTTTCCAGTGCTAAAGGCTCATCGTCTACGGCAATACATTTGATTTTCATAGGCTGTCAGTTATGGGTGATGGAATATAGGCGGGGGGATTTTCAGCTTCGACCGCATCGGTCCGTGAAGCATTTCGCACCGGGATACTCAGCCAGGCGATAAACTGTTCTCCTTCCTTGCGGACTTCGAATTGATGCTGGTTGGGATATAAAAGTTCCAGGCGCCGGCGCACATTGGTGAGTCCGATTCCTCCTACCTGATCCTTTTTGGCATTGGTCGTTTCATCGAAAAAATTGCACACCCTGAGGTCGTAAGTTTCCGGACGAATGACAAATTCGATGGTGATCCCGGGAATAGGCCCCGATTTGCGGCCGTGCTTATACGCATTCTCAACAAATGGCACCAAAATCATGGGTGGAATGACCTTTCCGTGGGGATTCCCTTCGACCGTACAGGAGATGAATTTGGGGTCCTTGAGGCGCAGGCGCAATAGTTCGATCATGCTTTTCAGGTAGTGGATCTCCCGGTCGAGTGGTACGTAATCCGTATTGGCTTCGTAGAGCATATACCGCATAATATCGGACAGGCGAACGATACTGTCCGAGGCTTTTTCCTGATCGATGAATACCAGTGAATCAATATTGTTGAGGGTATTGAACAAGAAATGTGGGTTGACCTGCGAACGCAGCAGGGCCAATTCGCTACTCAGGCTTTGCCGCTCTAATTCTGTTTGGCGTTTCTGATCCTTAATCCAGGTACGGAACAGACGAATTCCCACGAACAGGAACACGAAGGAATACATCCCCATAAAGATGCTGAGCAGGGCCGAGAAGAAGAAAAATGGGCGCTCCGTGTAGGGAGGATATAGCACCGGGTACAAAATGTAGTAATACACGGCCCGTTCGAGCAACACGAAAAAAACGATGGATCCGAGGAAAACAGCGGTAAAGGTTTTATACTGTTTACGCAGCAGGAATCGCGGCACCAGAAAATAGGCGGTCACGTACACGGCTGACAGGTCAACCGGAAGCAGCCAACCGGTATAGAACCAGTAGTATTCTTCCCAGCCTTCGAGGCGGATCATCTGGTAATAAAACATATTGAGAACCACCCAAAAAAGCAGATGTAAGCCAATGGTAATCCACCGTTGACGAGTCCAGGTTCCAATATTTGTGAGCGCTGTTGTCATCTAAACTATATCGTAACCACTAAAGTGGTAGGTTTTATGGTCATTGGCTCATTGAAACCACAGCTGAAGCTGTGGCCTAACCCAACGTGACAATCACACCGTGCATCGTGTACCGTAATCCGTGAACCGTGAACCATTAACCGTACCTAAAGTACCACATTATCGAACATCTTGAATGAAAAATGTACGGGGTGATATAATCTTCCGATCAGGGTGGGCAGGTTTCGGACAGACGCAATTCATCGGTATTTTTTGCCGAAAGGCGGGTAAAAAATCCGGTTTGCTCGATTATTCGGTATTGCTGAAGAGGATTTCATTGACCGTATTCTTATAGCTACGGCCAATGGGTAACTCCTTTTCATTGATTTCTACCTGAGAGGGTGAGAAGGCTTCGATCTTATCGATGGAGACTAAAAAAGACCGGTGTATCCGCAGGAACTTATCGTCGGGAAGTTTTTCCTCCAGGTAGCTGATTTTTTGCTTAGTGATGATGCGTTTATCGGGCAGGTGAATAAGCACATAATCCTTCAGGCTTTCGATGTAGAGGATATCCTGGAGGAGTATTTTTACCATTTTCTTATCCGCCCGGACAAAGATAGCTTCCATGCTATCCAATTCGGTGGAGGAAGGATCGTTACCGCTCCCCATCTGAGCCATATTCCCCTGGAAGTGCAAGTGTTGGTAGGCCTTACCCACTGCTTTGAGGAATCTGCTGAAGGGAATGGGTTTGAGCAGATAATCAACGGCATCTACATCGAAGGCTTCGATGGCGTATTCCCGGTAGGCAGTTGTAAAGATAACTTTTGGTGGGTTGGGCAGTGATTTCAGAAAGTCAATACCGTCCAGTTTGGGCATTTGAATATCCAGAAAAAGGAGATCGACCGGCTGATTTTGAATGGCTTCGAAGGCATCCAGGGCATTTTCACAACGCCCCACGATCTCAAGGCCGTCTACCCGTTGGATGTAGGAGGAAATAACGTCTAGCGCCAGGGGTTCGTCGTCGACGAGTAAGCAATTGACCTTTTGGATATTGTCTTTGGGAAACATATGCATTCGAATAAAGTGGAACCTGAAGTAACAAAGTTACAAGGTAGGAGCGACTTTATCCTCTTTTGGCTGGCTCTTGTGCCTTAAATCTGGAAAATCTAAGGTCCCGGGACCGTCCACCGGTATTTGCAACACGATCATAAACACCTCTTCCTCATTAAACACCTGCAAGGAGTAGTTTGAGCCGAAGATCAGGTCTAATCGGCGTTGCACGTTCCGCAAACCGATGCCTTTGGTGTAATCAGATTTATCGAGTTGATTATCATCGGATTTACTGTTTTCCACGCGCAGGACCAGGTGATCGTTTTTCACATTCAGGTCGATGCTGATAAAGGAATTCTCAATCTCACGGCTGACCCCGTGTTTGAAGGCATTCTCAATGAAAGGGAGCAGCATCAGGGGTGGCAGCATTTTATTGGAGATGTCACCGGAAGCGGTAAAAGAGACCAGGAGGCGATTGGAGTACCGCAACTTTTCCAGTTCGATAATATTTTTGATCTGTCCGATTTCCTTACGCAGGGGAATGAGTGGTACGTTACATTCGTAAAGCATGTAGTCGAGCAAATTAGATAGTTTGAGTACTACCTCCGACGATTTGGGTGAGTTTTGCAGTGTCAGTGCGTACAGGTTATTCAGGGTATTGAAGAGAAAATGCGGGTGGATCTGGCTCTTCAGGAATTTGAGTTCAGCATCCAGTTTTTCCTTATTCAGTTGTTCGGTGATCTTTTCATTCTGATAGTTTCGCTTCAGCAGCTTGATGGCCGTAGCGGCGAAAACCACGATATTGACGGAGATCATATTCCCGGCGGTCTTTCCCAGGTGAGTGAGCGGAAATTCAGTGTAATCGTATTCCGGAAGGTAGGTAGGCACCCAGTAGATGTGAAGCATGGCCCGGGCGACGTATCCAAATAAAACTGCTGTCAGAAAGAACAGGGTGATAAAGGAGAAATACTTTCGCTTATCCAGCAGATGAGGGATCAGCACATATAGCGTCAAGTAGGTCGCCATTATTTTCACCGGCATGGTGGTCACTACTTTGAGAAAGGCCTTCCAGTAGTCGTCGTAGAAGGAGTAGTCCATCAACGTAAAAAAGAGAATATATACCACCCAAAAAAGGACATGGGACCAAATGCGGTATTTCGGGGATAGAATGGTTTCCAGCTTAGTTTGCATAGTACTTGTTCATCAGAATCCACCAAATCTACTTAAAAGCCTGTTCTAAAGCCACCCCACAGCGATAAAATACCGTTTTTCAACCCTGAACAACCACTTTCCTGCCCCTTACGACATTATCAGTTAAATCCTACCGTAAACCCGTCATTGATCGATATTATATTTTGCCTACCTACTCCTTTTCTATATTTACCATTGTAAAAACAAGAACTACGAACCGTTTTACAGTTGCATTAAACGAATAGCCCTGGTTATTGCTTTGGTAAATGTAGATTGAATACCCAAAGGCCGGGGGCCTGGCAGCAAACGTCAATTCGTTGGAAAAAAGCCGCCAGTCTCTCCCGCCTGGGGTAAATCTACTCGCTAAATCCCGTTAAAAGGACAGATTTACCTTATTGATTATGCATATTCTGGTTGAAGCGAACCGCTTCAACCATTTTTGTAATACCTATACTCGACTCGAAGTGGTTTTGTGTCCCAGCACGAAGTACTGCGGAGCAAAACCACTTCGTTGTCGGTATAGAAGCTGAATTCGACCAGCTTACGAACCATTTGGTCTTTCATGTAGTCCATATGAATGAAGACCAAATGTTTTTCATACTAGTGTAAATGAGTGCCTGACCCGGATATACGGTCGGGCATTTTTTGGCTAATTATTGTTCTGGAACATATCGGGCAGGAAGGTAAGACGAATACCAGCTTCATCGAACCGCTTTTTGATAGTCTCTAATAAGTCGCAACTCATCGCAAAGGCATCGGCAGAATCTTTGGCCCAAACGTATGCTCTTAACCTGGCCCCACGCTCATCCAGCTGAATGAGCCGGACCATAATCTCCGGTTTTCCCGCTTCAATGTCTTCCGGCGTGCGCGTATCGAGGTGTAGGGGGTGCTTAAGGGCCTCCTCCTCCATCAGGGCTTTCGCCAAATCTATATCGGAGTCATGAACGACCGTCAACTCCAGCCATTTGCAGATCTTGTCATCACCAAAGTCAGCATTAATAATGACCTCTTCGCTGATGACGGAGTTCGGTATCAGTATGCGACGGTTCTCAAAGTCGCGAATGACCGTATGGCGCAGCGTAATATCCTCTACCACCCCCACCAGCGTGTTGCGCAGTCGCAAACGGTCGTTGACGCGGTATGGCTTAAAGATAACGATGAATAACCCACCCACAATATTGGCCAGGGCCTGCTGGGAAGCAAAACCAATCGCTATGGCAAATATCCCCGCACCGGCCACCAATGATCCGGCCAGGCCACGCAGGGAGGGCAGGGAATAAGCGGCCAGGGAAAAACCCAACACGAAGATAAGTCCCCGTAAGCTGTGCCGAAGAAATAAATAACTCGTGGGGTCATTATTCATTATAGTAGTGGACCGCTGGATATACCGCTTGAATAAACGGTTTACAATCCACCCCACGACCAGGGTGCCAAAGATTATCCCGAAGAAGGTTCCCCAGGTAATTAATTTTTCTTGCCAGTACTCCGTCATATTGAATTATATCCTCGACAGGATACACCAGTCGAACTGGCGTGCAATTTGTAGTTTTTTATGATAAAATCAATTGACTATCCGGGAAAATCCATCACCGTATCCCAAGCGAGCAGCCATATTGCGGAATTCTTCCTCGATGTACGGATACAACTGCTTCTGGTATAAGCCCATCGACAATCGGTAGTACCCGGAATTATAGGTTACGTAGATATCGCCGCGGAAGCTGTCGGCCAGTGCGTTGAAAGACTCGAGATCCAGTTTTTTAAGGCTGGCCACCTGGAAGGTACTGTAATCGGGAGCATCCTGCTGTTGTGCATTGATGAAGTCCTGTTCCACCACCACAAAAGCGGAGCCGTGACCACGGGCTTTCACCCGGTCGAGGATGCGGTAGGCGGTTTCCTTACCGATGTATTTACCGAGATAGACGTAGGTGTATCCGTTATCGGTCGCTTCGTAACTGATAATCCCCAGATCGGCCAGCTTGGCCACCCGCTCCCGGTC
>JASBTH010000289.1 GCA_030148525.1 Saprospiraceae bacterium
CCGAGACGCAGGGTGAACTCGCGGAACGCATTTCCTGTGATGAAGAGGAAAGGCTATCGCAGGGCTTCGACATCAAAACCTACTTTTCAGTACCGGCTGGATTTGATCGTATCCAGCGGGCCGAGGTGAAAACAGAAGGGAAGCACTTACTTTCCCTGCAGTATATACCCGCCGCCCGTCTGATCCAGGTCAACGAAAAATGGCGGCGTAATGTGGAGGCTAAATTCCCCATAGGTGAAGAATCGGGTATTTTTCGGAAGCACGGATACGAGCCCGAACCCGATAAAGAACAAGTGGAGCGCATTCAGCTCTACACCTGGGATACCGCCGATGCCCTGTACATTCAACCCATACAAGCGTTGGGACTGGATAAGGTAGGACGACTCTCCCTGATGTACGCGCTCAAGCGGGCTATCGAGCTGGAATTCCAGGTGGAGCCCTCCGAGATAGGGGTGGAGCAGATGGGCGCTACGGATAGCCCCAACCTGATGATCTTTGAGAATGCCGAAGGCAGTCTGGGGATTCTGGAACAAATTGTGCATCATCCCGATACCTTCCGGCAACTTATCAGGCGGGCGATCGATCTGTGCCGCTTTGATGATCCGGAGTATAAGGCACCTGCCTCCTACGATGATTTACTCAGCTATTACAACCAACGATTCCATGGCGAAGTGGACCGGTTTACGATTAAAGGTCCCCTGGAATTGCTGCAAAAGTGTGAAGTGGCCCTGTCACAAACCCATGCGGCCAACTACGACTACGACCAACACTACCGCGATCTGATCGCAACTTACGATACGAATAGCTCGACCGAGCGCGTCTTTCTGGATTTCCTGTACAAACATAAACTGCGTTTGCCCGACCGGGCGCAGGTGCGCCACGAAGACCTCTACGTGCAACCCGATTTTGTATACGAAACGGAGGGCGTAAGAACCTGGATCTTCTGTGATGGTACACCCCACGATGATCCGGACATCCGGGACCGGGACCGGAAACAGCGGCGGGCCATTCGCAATTCCGGAGATGAGTATTGGGTGTTTTATTATCAAGATGATTTGTCCGAGACCACCAGTCAGCGTCCGGACCTCTTTAAACAAATGCAATGAAAACCTATAATCCGGGAACATTAGTGCATGTGCGGGGACGCGATTGGGTGGTACAACCTTCCCCCGATCCCGACCTGTTGGTCATCAAACCACTGGGCGGTACGGAGGCCGAGACCACCGGTATTTACCTGCCACTGCAATTTCAGGAAGACGCCGTTTCGGATGCGCCCTTCCCTTTGCCCGGCGTTGATGACATTGGATCCTTCGGGGATGCCAAGCTGCTATATAATGCAGCTCGCTTGTCTTTCCGGTCGGGCGCGGGCCCCTTTCGGGCACTGGGAAAACTCTCCTTCCGGCCACGGTCGTACCAGATGGTGCCCCTGATCATGGCCCTGCGCCAGGAGATCACCCGGGTACTGATCGCCGATGATGTGGGGGTGGGGAAAACCGTAGAGGCCCTGCTGATTGTAAAGGAGCTACTAGAGCGTAAGGAAATCGAACGCTTCGCCGTCATTTGCCTGCCGCATTTGTGCGAACAATGGCAGACGGAGCTGCGCGAAAAATTCGACATCGAAGCCGTGATCATTCGCTCCAATACCCAGGCTAAGCTGGACCGGGAGATCCAGGGCGATACCAGTGTGTATACCTACTATCCCTACCAGATCATATCGGTGGATTATATTAAAAGCGATACCCGCCGCCTGGTCTTTGTGAACGAATGCCCGGAAATGGTGGTGGTCGACGAAGCTCATACCTGTAGTCGCCCTGCCGGGCCGGGACAGTCCACTCAGCATCTTCGCTACGACCTGGTCAAGCGGATTTCCGATAAACCCGATCAGCACCTGGTACTGCTCACCGCTACGCCCCACTCGGGTAAACAATCTCAGTTTCAAAGCCTGCTGGGATTGCTAAAACCCGAATTCGAAGAAATGGAAGTAGCTACGGCCGATCAGGCCGGGCGCAAAGAGCTGGCTAAGCACTACGTACAGCGCAAGCGGGTGGATGTGTCGAAGTGGATGGAACACGAAACTACGCCCTTCCCCGAACGCGATGCCGGGGAATATCCTTATGAACTCACACCCAAGTATGCCGCCTTCTACGATCGCATGCTCGATTTTGTCACCAGTCTGGTGCAGGAGGGCGATGATCATGGCGGGCGTCAACGCTTCCGCTACTGGACCGCCCTGGCCCTGCTGCGGGGGGTGATGTCGAGTCCGGCGGCCGGTATGAAAATGCTGGATAATCGGATGCAGCGCCAACTGGATGAAGACAGCCTGGCCCTGCTCGGCGAAGAAGACAATCCCGTGCTGGATAATGACTACGGCATGGAATCGGATCTGGAGCCTTCGGAAGTAGTCGATCAGGCTGATCTGAAATCCTCCGAAACGCGCAAGCTTCAGTCTTTGCGCAAAGAACTGGCAGACCTGCAGGGGCCCGCTAAAGACGCCAAGCTGGAACGCACCCTCGACATTTGCCGGGAATGGCTGAGTGGCAAGCGGTCCTTTCATCCGGTGATCTTCTGCCGCTATATCGAAACCGCCAAATACGTGGGCCAGTACCTGAAGCCCCTGCTGGAACAGGAATTTTCGGATCTCAACCTGCAGGTGGTGACTTCCGAAGACCCGGATGAGGTGCGGCGCGAGCGCATCATGGCCATGGAGGGGGCTAAGCGGCGCGTGCTGATTGCTACCGACTGCCTGAGCGAAGGCATCAACCTGCAGATGCTCTTTACGGCGGTGCTCCACTACGACCTGCCGTGGAATCCCAACCGCCTGGAACAGCGGGAAGGGCGTGTGGATCGCTTCGGGCAGAAAGCACCTACCGTAAAGGCCTACATGCTCTACGGTACCGATAACCCGATCGATGGGACGGTGCTGGAGGTGCTGTTGCGCAAAGTGGCAGAGATTAAGAAAGAGACGGGGATTTCGATGCCTTTTCCGGAGGATTCTGACAGCATCCTGGAAGCTATTCTACAGGCGGTGTTAATCAACCCCAAACGGGTACAGCAAAGCATACAGTTAAGCATGGACTTTGGTGAGAATGAAGTGTTACGCAACAAAAAGCTGGAGGCCACCCACTCCATCGAAGCTGCGGCGGAACGCGAAAAAGCTACCCGCTCCATCTTCGCCCAGAATGCGATCAAGGCCCACGAGATCGAAGACGATCTCCAGGACATGGATACGGCCATTGGTGATCCGGCGGCCGTACGCCAGTTTGTGCTCGATGCCTGCGCCTGGCTGGGGATTCAGTACCGGGACGGCAAAGCCGGATACATCATGGAGCTGGCTGAGGTACCTCCCCGCCTGCTCGATCATTTGCCGGAAGGCAATAAAAAGGGCAAGCTCAAAATCGCCTTCGAAGCACCGGTGGAGGAAAGCTATTACTATCTGGGGCGCAACCACCCCTTCGTGGATCAGCTGTGCCAGTTTATGCTGAGTAAGGCTTTCCAGGAAAAAGGGGAAGCCCAACTGAGCCGGGCCGCCGTGATCCGTACCGATCAGGTGCGCACCACAACGACGCTGGTTCTGTTCCGGGTGCGCTCGGTGATCGAGAGCCTCAATCGCCGCAAACAGATCATTGCCGAAGAGATGCTGCCCTGGGGCTACCGGGGCCTGCCGGAAGATAGCGACTACCTGCGTCCGCAGGCGGCCCTGACCCTGATGGATAGCATTGGTGCCACGGCTGATTATACCCCCCAGCAACGAGCCGGCATGCTGACCGAGACTCTGGACGATCTGCAGCAGGGCGAAGTACAGACCGTCTTTAACCAACTGGCGGAAGAACGGGCGCAGGAACTGATCGCCGCCCACGAGCGCTTCCGCAGGCAAATGGGTAAAGGCAGTCAATATCAAATGGTGAAACCCGTACTGCCCATGGATGTGATGGGGGTATATATTTTGGCACCGGATAAAAGGGGAGGGGATGAGTAGGAAGAATAAAAAACTCATCCCCCCGGCCCCCTTCTCTTGCGAAGAGAAGGGGGAGGAGTGGTATAAAATACAAGTCGTTGCTGCCGGAGACGCTGGCAGGTTTCCCTCTCTTTTTAAGAGAGGGGCTAGGGGTGATTTTTCACCCCAAACCACAATCAAAAAAATATGAAACATCCCACTATCACCATATCGGGTTCTATTCTGGCGGCGGATATCCTGGATGCCATTGAGCAAAACGATGGTATTGCGGGCCAGAAAGACAGCGATTTCTTTTTGCCGAAAGGCACTAAAGTAAAGGACGAGATCGCCCGCCTGTACGCTGATGCCCGCCTGTACTGGCAGGCGTTCAAGCGGCAGATGGAACACCTGGATCAGCAGGAAGACCAATTGGGGACGTCGGAGACCCGCAAGCTGTGGATGATCCCTCTGCTGAGTATGCTGGGGTATGATCCGGCTTTCGCCAAAAAAGCGCGGGAGGTACAGGGCAAAAGCTACGTGATCAGCCACGGGGATGAAGCCCTGGATGATTTTCCGCTGCACATTGTGGGGTATAAAGACAGCCTCGATAAAAAAGTGCCGGGGCGTTTGCGTATGTCGCCCCACGCCATGCTGCAGGAGTACCTCAACCTGACCGAGCATTTGTACGGGCTGGTGAGTAACGGCCTGCGCCTGCGACTGCTGCGCGACAGCAGTCGCCTGGTGAAGCTTTCGTACCTGGAGTTTGACCTGGAGCGCCTGTTTGAGGAGGAGCACTACGCCGATTTTGCGCTGCTCTACCGCCTGCTACACCAAAGCCGGATGCCGCGCGACCAGGATACCGTGGCGGAATGCCTGATGGAGGATTACCACCAGCAGGCCCTGGCTTCGGGCTCGCGGATACGGGATGGGTTGAGCCAGGCCGTGGATGCCTCCATCCGCGCGCTGGCGGATGGGTTTCTGCAGCACCCGGAAAACACCCGTTTGCGGGAGCAGGTGACGGCCGGGGAAGTGTCCGCTCAGGACTATTACGAATGGTTGTTGCGGCTCATCTACCGCATGCTGTTCCTGATGGTGATCGAAGAGCGGCAGCTGGTGTACGATGAGCAGGCTGACGCCAAAAAGAAACGCATCTACTTTGATTTTTACAGTGTACAACGATTGCGTCGTCTGTCGGAGCACCGCTTTCTGGCGGATGCCCGCTTTCAGGATTACTGGCAGAGTCTGCTGCTGACCTTCCGGCTGTTTGAGGCGGAGAAGTACGGGAAACCTCTGGATGTAAAACCCCTGGCCGGTGGCCTGTTTGGGTACGAGGCCATCGGTGGCCTGAACGAGGCCCGCCTGAGCAACGAAGTGTTGCTGGACGTGCTGCGGCGCCTGAACATGTTCCGGCACCCCGATACGGGCCAGACCATCCGGGTGAATTACGGTGCCCTGAACGTGGAGGAATTCGGTTCGGTGTACGAAGGTCTGCTGGAGTACGAGCCGGTCTTGCTGGAGCAGGGCAGCGGTACCTGGCGGTTTGACTTTAAAAAAGGCGAGGAACGGTCGAGTTCGGG
Source organism: Saprospiraceae bacterium (assembly GCA_030148525.1). Taxonomy (GTDB): domain Bacteria; phylum Bacteroidota; class Bacteroidia; order Chitinophagales; family Saprospiraceae; genus DT-110. Next base: position 5,512 of record JASBTH010000289.1, read on the forward strand.
CAGCCACTATACGCCCGATGAGCTGGTGGCCCCGCTCATTCAGCACTCGCTGGATTACATCATCGAGGATAAGCTGCGGGCAGCGGGATGGACCCGCGATACCCGGAACGAAGACGTGCGAAAACGGGCTGAGCGCAACCTGTTGCAGATCACCGTATGTGATCCGGCCTGTGGGTCGGGCCACATCCTGCTGAATGCCGCCCGCCGCATTGATGATCGTTATCCACCGGAATTCGCCGAATG
>JASBTH010000290.1 GCA_030148525.1 Saprospiraceae bacterium
CTTTTCGGAAGCGGTATATTTGAACCTCACTGCAGCCTTTTTTCGCCCCGTAGCCATGCTACGAAGCTCAAAAAAGGCTTTGTGAGAACCAAATTCTAGACATTTTCGCCATCAAAAACAAATCCCAAACACGCTCTTAGAAGCTCATCAAAACGAACACCATGATCCGTACCCTCCTTTGCCTGCTATTCGTCGGCAGCATTTCCCAATTGTCCGCCCAGGAATCTGACTTTTACAATCCAGGTAACCGTTTTTCCTTCGGAACCGACGAAAAGCGTACGGCCTCCATCAGCTCCGGCGATGTGGATGACGACGGTGATATGGACATCATCATCGCCAACGGCCGCCACTGGCCTGATCAGAATGTGGTGTTTCTCAATGCAGGCAGTGGCATCTTTACCGTCTCCTACCCGCTGGGATTCTTTCAGTCAACGACTTATGCTGCTGAGGTGGGCGATCTGGATGGTGACGGCGATCTGGACGTAGCCACCGGCAATGATAATGCCCCTAACCGCCTATACATGAATCAGGGTGACGGACGCTTTGAGGAAGTAGGGACCTTTGGATCCCTCTACTCACCAACCCGCAATCTGACCATTGGCGATATTGACGGGGATGGCGACCTGGATCTGCTGATCACGAACCGTGGTGCACAGAATGAGATTTGTCTCAACAACGGATCGGGTGGCTTCGAGCAGGTGATCACCTTCGGATCGGAGGATGATTCTACCATCGATGTGGAATTGTTTGACCTGGATCAGGATGGTGATCGTGACCTGATCCTGGCGAATCGGGATGGGCAACAAAATATGGTGTATCTGAACGAGGATATGGATTTTTCGAAGGGTATTCCCTTTGGCACCGGTAGTGACGAAACCCGTGCCGTGGCTATTGGAGACTTCGACCGGGATGGTCACTATGATATCCTGGCCGGCAATATCGGCGAACCCAACCGCTTGTATTTTGGCGACAGCCAGTTAAGCTACCGACGCTCGATGATCCTGGATACACTGTCCAATCGCACCTATTCCCTGGCGGTGGGCGATTACGATCAGGATGATGATCTGGACATAGTAGTGGGGAATTCAGGAGAGGTCAATTGTGTGTACCGAAATAGCGGGAAAGGAGCCTCTTTTCAGCGGATCCCATTGAGTGAATACGAGTATAGCACTTACGATATCCAAATGGTCGATTTGAATAATGACCAATATTTAGATATTGTAGAGGTTAATTCCGGTGCCCAAAATTTGTACTATTTGAATATTATTCCGAGGCGGAATTAGCAGGGGCCAGGGTCCAAGGTTCAGGGTTCAAGGTTTTTTTCTTATTTGCTCGGGTGGGTCTATTTTTTATGCAAAGAAGCTGTTTAAAGGATATTTATGGGGCGTTTACTTTTGTTCATTTGGGTTAGTTGTACACTTTTTTCCTGTCAGTCAGCCGATCCGGTACCCCCGAATGTGATTGTCATCTTTACCGATGACCAGGGCTACGAGGATGTGGGGTGCTTTGGGTCCGATATTCCCACGCCTAATCTGGACCGCATGGCGGCGGAAGGATTACGTTTAACGGACTTCTACGCAGCCCAGGCTGTGTGTTCGGCATCCCGGGCTGCCTTGCTAACGGGCTGCTACCCCAACCGGGTGGGTATTCACAATGCCTACATGCCTAATGCGCGGACGGGGCTGGATACCTCCGAAACGACCATTGCTGACATGCTTAAGACCGAAGGTTATGCCACCGCTATTTTCGGTAAGTGGCACTTGGGGGATCATCCGGATTTTATGCCCCTGAATCAGGGTTTTGATACCTACTTCGGCATCCCCTATTCCAATGATATGTGGCCTATGCACCCACAGCAGGGGCCAGTTTTCAACTTCGGGCCGTTGCCGCTTTACGAGGATGAGCGCATCATCGATACCCTGACTGATCAGTCCTTCCTGACCAAAGCATTAACCGAGCGGAGTACAGATTTTATCCGCAAGCACTCCGATGAGCCCTTTTTCTTGTATCTGGCGCATCCGCAACCGCACGTGCCGCTTTTTGCCTCCGAAGACTTTCGGGGCAAATCGGGCCAGGGCTTATACGCCGACGTGATCATGGAGATCGACTGGTCGGTGGGTCAGATCCTGGAGACGCTGGAATCCGAGGGTCTGAGCGAAAATACCCTGGTCATTTTTACGTCTGATAATGGCCCCTGGCTCAACTACGGTACCCACGCCGGCAGCGCCTATCCCTTACGCGAAGGCAAGGGCACCGCCTGGGAAGGTGGCCAGCGCGAGCCCTGCATCGTGTACTATCCGGGTACTCTGCCGGCGGGACGCACGCTGGAAACACCAATGATGGCCATTGATGTACTGCCGACCATTGCCGAGGCCACAGGAGCTTCCCTTCCGGAAAAAATCATCGATGGCAACAGTTACTGGTCGGTATGGACCGGCGATACGACCGATCCGCCTCAGGATACTTACTTTTTCTATTATCGCGTAAACGAACTGCACGGGGTACGCTATAAAGACTGGAAATTATACTTTCCGCATACCTACCGGACGCTCAACGGTCGTCCCGGGGGCGAGGGGGGCTTGCCCGTGCCTTACGAGCAGGATACCCTTCGCGCCATCGAGCTCTATGACTTATCGACCGATATTAGTGAAACCACCAATGTGGCCGATCAATATCCGGCGGTCGTGGATACTATCGTTAATCTGGCCGACGCTATGCGCGTGCGACTGGGTGACCGGTTGACTGGCGTGGAAGGAAAGGAGAATCGTCCGGTGGGTCGATTAAAGGAGTAAGGCTCCGCTGCCAATTCCTGGCTATAACGCCTAAGTTCCTTCCTCCCCGTTTTGGACCTCAGCCAGGAATTGGCAGCAGTACCCCTCCCACCATTTTTTCCTCGACCCAATCACCCCATTCGTATATCCCCTCACCAATCCCACCTCAACTTTTCCTATCTTCTGGAAGATCAAATTCCTTTTCCAATGAACCACCTCCACCGACGTACCCTGCTTAAAAGTTCTGTCTTTGGCCTGCTGGCTGCTTCTATTCCAAACTTGGTATTTGCCGGACGCGATCGTTTTGTGCCTCCGCATTTGGCCAATAAGCCCCATCCCGGATATCCTTCTCTTGACAAAGATCTGGTATCGGAAGTCGTCGGTAAATCTCACTTCGATCTGGACCGGGTCAAAGAATTAGTCAACCAACGTCCTGAGCTTTCCCGATCCGTGTGGGATTGGGGCTTCGGTGATTTTGAATCGGCCATCGGGGCCGCGTCGCACGTAGGACGGGAAGATATCGTCCAGTTTCTCCGATCCCGTGGTGCCCGGCCCACCCTGTTTACTTACGCCATGTTGGGACAGTACGAGGTGGTGAAAGCTACCTGCGAAGCCAACCCTGGTATACAGCAGGTGGAAGGTCCGCACGGATTTAATCTGATGTTCCATGCAAGAATTGGTCTGCGAATCAAAGGGCGCACTTCATCACAAAAAGAGCAAAGCCAGCGCCTGGTGGATTATCTGCAACAACTGGGTGATGCGGACCCCTCCATCGAGTCCACTGATTTGGCGGAAGCCGATAAGCAGGCCTATTTGGGGGACTATAAATACGGGGACGGGCCCGAGGATGGTTTCTCCGTTAAACTGAATATGCGCAAACTACTGTCTTTGGGAAAGATAGGCTCCTTCGGTGGAGCATTATTCTGTGTCGCACCCGATACCTTTCGCTATAATGGTACCTCTTCGGTAACCATCACCTTCCAGCGCAAGTTAGATCAGGTAGTATCACTTACTCTCGAGGAGCCTGGTCTTACTCTGACTGCTACCAAAGTGTGACCTGTGTTCAAAGGGAGGCAAACCATAAATTATGCGATGTTGGCTAATCCTTTGTTTTTCGGTTGGATCACTCGGATCAGAATTTATTTAATGAATAATTGATTTAGTTGACATGTTAGCTCAAAATTTTGCTCAACAGTCGGCTGGATTGCCAAAAAAGGAGATGCCATCTAGGATAGCATCGGCGATGCTATCCTAGATGGCATCTAGATTTTATCCGTACTTTCCCCAAAAAACCACCCACCATGCCCTTCCTCACCGCCGAATGGCGAAAACTAGCCATGGCCAATTACGCGGTCGATCCCGAATTGCTGGCACCATACGTACCCGCCGGCACCGAACTGGACTTGTGGCAGGATACCTGCTACGTCAGCCTGGTCGGATTTATGTTCCGGAATGTGCGACTGCTTGGTTTTAAGATCCCCTTTCACGTACACTTCCCGGAGGTTAACCTGCGCTTTTACGTACGGCGCAGGGAGGATGGTGACTGGAAACGGGGAGTAGTGTTCATTAGCGAGATCGTGCCTAAGCCGGCCCTGACAATAGTCGCCAATGCCGTTTATAAGGAACACTACGAAACCCTGCCCATGCGCCACCAATGGGAAGAGGCACCCGATCAATTACGGGTGACCTACGAATGGAAGAAAGGGGGTGCCTGGCATCATTTTCGAGTAGATGCAGCCCCTGGGTCCATACCTATCGAGCGGGGTAGCGAAACCGAGTTTATCACCGAACACTTCTGGGGCTACGCCCGCATCAACGACCGGCGAACCAATGAATATGAAGTCACACATCCCACTTGGGAAGCCTACCCCGTAAGGGGATATCAGGTCGATGTGAACTTTGGTAAAGTCTATGGAAAAGACTTCGATTTTCTGACAAACCGGGAGCCCGAATCCGTATTGTTGGCCGAAGGATCACCCATTACCGTGGAATCGCGTCGAAAATTATTCCTGGAATAAACGTATAGGATGTCAGCCCGCTGACAAGACCCGCCTGGCCACTATATCCACACTCCGCTGGTTTTGCCTAATTTATCAGGCAGTTTACCCGTATCCGACGTTCATCAAATCACCCGACATGAAAAACCTGATTCCCTTCGCAGGCATCCTGTGCCTGGCAGCCTGTCAACCCATTCCTCCACCCGTCACCACCTGTTGTCAAACGACTTTTCAATCGGCCGATAGTATAACCATCGTAAGCGATGAATATCGGGTAAATACAGACGCACCTATTCTGGTGCTTTTTCACCAGGGTGGTTCCAATGTGCAGGGCGAATATGCATCCATCATCCCCCGCCTGACCGACCGTGGCTATAATGTCCTCGCCGTCGACCTGCGGGTGGGCGGACAGTACTACGGAGATTACAACCGCACCGTCGCCGGTCGACCTGATTACGGTTTTCCCGCCAATTACGACTACTGCGGAGCCTATCCCGACCTCAAGGCTGCACTGACCTACGTTCAGGAATCCAGTTTCACCGGTCCGGTCGTGCTGTGGGGAAGCAGCTTCAGTGCCAGTCTGGTGATCCAACTGGCGAGCGAACGCACTGATGAAGTAGCCGGGGTACTTGCCTTTTCCCCGGCTTCGGGCGACCCCATGGAGGGTTGTCGGCCCGAACCTTTTATGGATGACTTATCCATACCGTTACTGGTGCTGCGCCCCGAATCCGAATTACAAAACGAATCGGCCCGCCGGCAATTTCAAATGGCCGATTCCCTGGGGCACCAGACGTACGTGGCTTCGCCGGGCGTTCACGGATCGTCTATGCTGGTGGAGGATCGTGCCGGCGGAGATGTGACTGCTACCTGGGATCGTGTTTGGGCGTTCCTGGATGCCGTGGCGCCGGCCGGGGGATAATTTTGCTATAAATCTTGTATTTTATGATTACGAGATCCTTACCAAGTACATTTTGTCAATAGTATCCAGCCATCATGAATCACATCGTCTTTTTTGAGATCCAATCGTCCCAACCCGAAAGGGACATCGCCTTTTATCAGTCTGTTTTCAATTGGACCTTCGAGCGCCAGGCCGGTCTGCCCATCGAGTATTATATGATCACGACCGATGGTATCGACGGTGCCCTCCTGCAGCGTCCTACCAAAACACCACCTACGGAATACGGCACGAATGCGTATGCCTGCGTGATCGAGGTCAGGGATTTTGAGGCTTCCGCCAAAAAGATCCTGGACAATGGCGGTCAGATAGCCCTGGCAAAGTTTGCCATTCCCGGTTACGCCTGGCAAGGCTATTTTATCGATCCGGATAATAATGTCTTCGGCATCCGGCAACTGGACCAGAAAGCCGGGTGATGATCTACGGCCTACGGTTCACGGCTTACGGCTCATGGAATGAAGGTCCCTAAAATCCCTTGAGTCCCTGAAGTCTCTCCCGTCTCCCAATTCCCCCAACCCCGGATTGTCACAAAACCCCGGTCTGCCCGTAAAAATAGATATCTTCCTAACCAATAAAAACCGCTATTATGGACACTGCACTAAAGACCATGATCGATAACATGCCCGAAAAAACGGGCAAATCACTGGATGAGTGGAAGAAAGTGCTCGCCGGTAAAGGCTTCGAAAAGCACGGCCAGGCTGTGAAATTCCTGAAAACGGAACACGGCGTAACCCACGGATTCGCCAATACTATTGTCACCCTCTTCCGGCAGGACGGGCAGGAACCGGAGGATCTCACCACGGCTCAGTATCAGGGTAAGGAACACCTGCGCCCAATCCACGATAAGCTGATCGGGATCGTCAAAGACTTTGGTGATGATGTGACCATAACGCCTAAAAAGACCAGCGTCAGTGTAATCCGCAAACGACAGTTTGTGCTCATCAAGCCAGCCACGAAAAAGCGTATCGATCTGGGCCTTAAACTACCCGACAAACCCACCACCGAACGCCTCGGCGATTCCGGTCCCTTCGGCACTATGTGCACCCATCGGGTACAGCTTACTGAAATCGATCAGGTCGACGATGAACTGGTCGCCTGGATGAAGGAGGCTTACGACCAGGCCGGATGATAACCTCATTTCTCGTCTAAATACCCATTACTAAAAACCTAATATTGAAATATCCGACAGCCCTCCACTAAGAAGCTGCCGGATGGCATACCAATCCAAACGCTCACTTTTCTGTCATCATTTTATTGGGGTTCTGGTGGTTCGTGAAATACCACTATCTCCTTCCGGTCCTCAACCAATCATCGCAAATGACGCCGATCTCATGGTTATAGTTTACCGGAGCAAATGAAGATTCATCACTGATAAAAGAGACACCCTCTTTTGCCGGGCGTTGCATAAAGCCTTTGTTAAATCTTGCTTTTGGGACGGTTTAAATAGGCACGCATTTTTCTATTTTTAGCTTCAAAAATATGCGCCCCGTTTTAGCCTTCCTCTGCACCTTGGTCATACTGGTGTTTTGTTCCGGCATTACCGCCCAGAATTATCTCGGTAAAAAAGACATGCAGGAAGACCTGCAAGCCATGAACCGGTTTGTCCAGCGCCATCATCCCAGCCCGTTTTATGCCCGTGATAGTTCGGAGGTGCAGGCTTTTGCCGAAAGGCAAATCCAGCAATTGCCGGACTCCCTGTCACTGGAAGACTTTTGGCGGGTATGTTACCGGATGATCACCTACTACAATGATGCCCATACCCGGATGACCTACACCACTTTTTACAATGACTATGCAAAATCGGGAGGATTAGTTTTGCCCATTCTCGGGCGTTTTGCATCCGGCAAACTGATCTTAACTAAAGATTTGCGGGATGAACCCACTCTTCGGGCCGGTACTGAAATTCGCCGCATCAACGGGCAATCGGTCAATGAACTTTGGGATTCTATGGAGGAGATGAACCGTGGCGAGACCGAAGAGATCGACCGCCTGCGGGTCAATCAAAATATGCCCTATTACTTCTGGCTGGCTTACGGGGGAGGCAATACCTACTCGCTTACGCTCGCCGACGGCCAACAGGTGGACCTGAGGGGTATACCGCTAAGTGAGCTTTCCCGGCGCAAAGGAAAAACCGACGTGCCGAAGGAAATAGTCCATGTGCGCTATCCAAACGACTCCGTTGCCGTCCTTTATATCCGGAATTTTTACCACGCCTCTAAGAAATACTACAAAAAGTCGTTCGATGCCGTCTTCAAAGAGCTGCGGCAAAAAACCAGGGTGAAATACCTGTTGATCGACAATCGATACAACGATGGTGGGGATA
>JASBTH010000321.1 GCA_030148525.1 Saprospiraceae bacterium
GTCCCGTCCTCGTCGTCGACCGTGAGATGGACGTCAGCCTCCGGCTGCGCTGTCGTCACCACGAAGCTCCGCACCGCGGGAAGATCGCCGATCCCTTCGAACGCGCCGTCGTCGCGGTCCGCCCAGGCCACTTCCGTCGACCGGTTGCGGACCGGCGAGCCGGCAAGGAGCAGTGCCTCGCGGGCAAGGATCGCCGGCAGGGCCGCAAAATCATCCGTTGGCCATTGCTCTTTATTGGCTTGGGGAAGTAGTTCCCAGGCCAAATACTCCCCGCGGTAAACCGCTTCGTTTTCGGAAGGCAGCGGCATATCCCAAATGGGACGGGTAGCCTGGAACGACTGGTCCTCAATAGGGTCGTAAAAGTTGGTGCCGGTCAGGTGGAAGGCCATCTGTTCTCCCTGACGCACCACCGTGAGTTCGAGTGGTTGGGTACTAACGGTAAAGGTATGACGCCCGAGTTTAATCAGGTCCCGCCCTTCGACGAATAGGTCCTGCTTGTCGCGCAGTTGACGGAGCGCATCTTCCTTCAGGGTTTTAAGGCGGGTCAGCACACCGTTGGCTTTGGTGCTGTCATTCAGTTCGGTCAGCTGGCGGGAGAGGTCCCGGACTTTTTCCACCATCAGATCAGCGGCGAAAAAGCTGTTGAGCTCCTCGGCCTCCCCGAAGGCCTGTACACGCTTGCGAATACCACTGAGTATGCGGTCGGCAGCAGAATCCAGCGAGGCGGTGCGATTATTCCTTGCCTCGATCAGGCGGTTTTTACGCCCCTCCAGCGCACCGTAGATCTCTTCCCGTTTTTCGGCCAGGCGGTCGGTGAATTCCGGGATCTCTACGAATTTACTTTCTAATTCCTCCAGCTGGACCATGATCTTACTGAGGTAATCATCGCACTTCTCCGGTGTATCAGCTACGTCGAGGTAGTTGATGGTGCTTTGATCCAGCAATTTGAGTTGAGCAGTGAACTCGGCGGTCGCTTCGGTGCGCTGCAGGTTTTCCTTATGGCGCTTTAAAGTGGCTTTCGATTGGTTCAGCAGGGTAAACAAACCGGAAATCTGATCGATGATATGGGTCGTCTGGGTGGCATCATCGATCTTGAGATTGCTCACAATTTCCGTCAGGAGTTCCAATTCATTGCTGATATCCTGGAAGGTCTCGGCCCGTTCACCAGCTTCCCGGGCGGTGGCCAATTGGTTGAGGCCCTGACTTGCCTGGTCGATACGCTCTGCGTAAGGCCTCAGTGCTTCTTCCTGCAGGAGGAATTGGACGCAGTCGTCAGACAAGCGTTCATTGGCTTTGCCCGCTTGCTCTTCCAGTTGTTCCACTAACTCCAGGTCGACGTATTTCCGCTCCTTAAGGCCGACCAATTCTCCGCGCAACCGGCGCAGGTCGGCCAGGCTACCTACGAACAGGTCAATGCTGTTGAATGTCTGTCGCTTGATCTGTTCAAACAGATTAACAGCTTGGGTGCGAACGCGCTCAGTGGCCTCCCTTGTTTCCCGTTCCTGGCGACGCTTTTTCTCAAATTCGCCGATGGCCGAACGCGCCGTTTCGCGCAGGGCCGTGAGCGGCTCGTCGAGCCGAAAGGTTTCGGCCTGTCCGATCCAGTAGTAGGAATCCAGTACATCAGTGGTCCGGCGGACCAGGTCGTCGTATAGGTCGACGTAGGAATCCTCTTTTTGCGTAAGCGATAAGATCTCCTGGCACTCAGCCATGGCTTTCACCAGATCCTTATTGCCCACTTTAAACAAGTACGTATCGGTATGCTCCGAGGGAATGGTTTCGCCGGCCAAAAAGGGCGTTTGCCAGATCTGCACCTGGTGGTGTTTGGTAGGTTCCTCCTCGGCTTTAAAGTAGGCCATCTCTCCGTCGGGGAAAATGGAAAACCCGTGGCAAAGTATGGGCGTGGCCACTGTTTGCTCGATTACATTGTAGTGGAGCAGGCAGTACTGTCCTTCCTTCGGCGCGTAAAAGACAAACAGAAAATCCTCTCCGTTAGGGGAAACCACTCGTTTTTTAAACTGCAGGTATTCGGGTTGGTTTTCAAATACCTTGTATTCTCCGGTCTGCAGGTAGTAGCCATTAGCGAAAATCAGTCCCTGTTGGTCGGGCAGCAGTACCCCTGATCGGTCCAGTGCATCGATGCGCAGGGCCTGCTGGATCTTTTCGTTGAAAATGAAATATCGGGGCTCTTCCTGATAGGGTCGGATTTTCAGGGCAATCAGGTTTCCCAGGTCTGCAAAGTGAAATTCGGCATCGTCGAGGGTTTGGTCGCGGTGTTCCACGGGTTCCTCCAAGATGCCTTTACCGTCATCCGTATTATCCTCCACCTTGACGGTCAGGTCACCACCTACGGTCTCCACGAACACCCGATCCAGAATCGACACGTGGGGGTGAGCACCACTACGTTGATCATCCCGGCCGGCCACTTTCCAGCGGAATTCGTATTGCTCGGGCAGGCCCACCTCGTGATCTGATCGGTTGTCGATGTATTCGAGGCCCTCATCGGTAACGAGCCACTTGAAGGCTTTGATGTCTTCTCCCTTTTCGTTCAGGTAAAACACCATATACAGATAGCGGCCTCGCTGGGAAAAGCGCGCGAAGTAGGCATCTTTATAGTAGCGATACAGGTTTTGAAAGTCAGTTACGAATTTTTCATCCCGGATCAGGTCCAGAGTTCCCTCACCGAACGATTGATCCTGAAAGGTATAGATGCTGAATACGTCTTGCAGTACAATGCCCGACCGCAACCCGATATGGACATTATAACCAAACAGACAATGATCACCGAGAGCCACCATATCACGGGCCATGCAGTAGTTACCCGTATGGATGCGTTCGTTGGCGATGAGGGTATTTTCGATCGCCCCGAACACATCCTTTCGGGCCGTATTCAGCGATTGCAGTCGTTGCCGGAGCTCTCCGGCTTGCTCCAACAATCGCTTGCGAATGATCTCGTAGCTACCGCCTTCCAGGGTTGTTTGGGCCTTCTGGGTCATGGTTTGGCTATTTTTACATCAGGTGCTCCGTCTTCAATTTACCGATCCCGAGTTCTTCTACCCGGTCAATCAGTCGCTGAATAGCCCCTTTTTCATCCTTATCGCTTTTATCCAACACCTGCATCAACAAAGCCGTCAGCGTCAGATCCTTCACGTCGGACAGTTTAAGCCCGGATTGCTGCAGCAGACCACCGATCTGGGTGAACAGGCCACCGGCGTTGCCGTTGCTTCCGTTTCCGATCAGGGATGACTTCAGGTC
>JASBTH010000292.1 GCA_030148525.1 Saprospiraceae bacterium
CTTTTCGGAAGCGGTATATTTGAACCTCACTGCAGCCTTTTTTCGCCCCGTAGCCATGCTACGAAGCTCAAAAAAGGCTTTGTGAGAACCAAATTCTAGACATTTTCGCCATCAAAAACAAATCCCAAACACGCTCTAAACCTTCGACCACGGACCATATAAAGTGTTATTTTGCTCTCAAAAGGGTATATGATGTCCCCCAAACGTATGTTGAACCGACTGGTGCGGCGAATCGATGATTTTTTCGATTCGTTACGGTTCCGTATGGTACGGGTAAGTGGTCGCGGTAGGAAGTTCCCTATTAAAATTGCCACCTATCGGGGCTTCGGAAGTCAGCATACTATATTCGTGCAGGGCCGGGTATTGGTTCGAAAGTCTTTTCGGGAGAAAGACGAAAAATCCTTTTTTGAGTATCTGCTTAGCACCTACAACCAGTTTGAGTCGGACGAAGTGCCGAATGCCCGTCTGAAGATCCAGGTGGGTAATAACATCTATGACGTGTCGACCGATAAAGAGGGTTTTTTCACCCTCGACGAACGACTAGATGAGCCACTGCCGGCAACCGCCGATTCCTGGTATACCGTACAAATACGTTTGGTGGAAACACCCTGGCGAAAAATGGATCTCAGCACTACCACCACTATTTTGATCCCGCCCCAAAATGCCCGTCTGGGAATAATCACCGACATTGACGATACCATATTGCACACCGGAGTAACCTCCCCCCTGAAGTGGAAGGTGATTTATAATACCTTTTTTAAGAGCCCTGCCAGGCGCAAGGTTTTTGACGAGGCAGCTGCTTTTTTTCACGCCTTGCAAAAGGGAAAAGGCAATAAACAGTCTAACCCCGTTTTTTACGTATCGAACAGCCCCCACAATTTATACGAAATGGTGAAGCAATTCCTCAAGATTCACCATTTGCCGAAAGGCCCGGTACTGCTGCGGGACCTTGGTTTTCCATACCGCCTTCATCCGTTGGGCTATAAAGGGCACAAAGCAGGCAGCATCCATCGTATTTTGCAAACCTATCCCGACATACCATTTATCCTCATCGGAGACTCGGGCGAAAAAGACGCCTATATATACCACGAGATCGCATCGGATTACCCCGACCGGATCAAGGTTATTTTCATCCGTGATGTTCGCAGTCCCCGACGGGTACGCAAAATCCGCCGATTTATGGAAGATATCCCGGAAGTACCACTGCAAATTTTTGAATCTTATCGGCAGGCAGCATCCCTTGCCAGTGCCCAGCGTCTCCTGAATTTAAAGCAATTCGAGGGCATAAAAAGGGAGTTTACCGAAGACTCCAGGGATTAATTCCCTCCCCCATTATCTGATTTTTCCAGTTCACGCCGGCGCATGGGCATTCCGTCAATTCTGGAAAACAACTTTTCTGTGCTGACCGGCAAGTCAGTGCTCCACTTTATCCCCCCATCCAGTCCTATAAGTACAAAGGCAGATACACGCCCCTCCGGTAAGTACTCCGATCGCAGCTTTCGAACATCTTCATTGCGCCATGATTTATAATCCGTAGAGACCATGTTATCCGGAAATACGGAAAGTACCAGCAACTTGCGGTCTGTCATCCCCGGTTTGGCCTTTTGAAATGAATCCATTTGGGTTCGGTAATCCGTATATGAAGATGTAGGAGCGAATAAAAGGACCAAGCGGTTTTCCCATTGATACTGCGATAGGTTCTGGGAGAATCCGGAAAGGGGGATGGCCAGGCCCCATAAGCTCAGGATAATTTTTGGCATAGCGGTATTCATTCCATTCATTTTTTGGCGTCTCGCCCCAAAGGCAATATACCCATAAGTGAATGAGTTTAATTAGTAACTGAAAAACGAGGCGGGTGTTTACCCCGCTGAGTCATGATACCCAAAACGACCAGTATGAAAAAGCACATCCTTTTGCTTGCCGCCCTGGCAAACGCAAGCGTTCCAAACCTTCCGGCCCAAGAGTATCTTGTAGCTCAGGATGCTGGTGATTACTACGAATGGTTCCAGCAACACTCAAATGCCTCCGCCCTGTTTAGTGACCAAACAACATTATACATCTTTGCCCGTCAGACTCCGCTACGGGAAGACCCCTGCGAAGAGAGTCCGCCGGTTATGACCCTTACGGCCGGTGAAACTGTACGCAACCAGGCCTACGGTGCAGAGGACTTCGTTCCCACAGCTGAAATACGCGGATACGCAGACCAGTGGTTTCAGGTGGTCGTTGACCGTCCGGATGGATCTACCCTTTCCGGTTATATCTGGGGTGGTCATTTGGCGAAAGCCTGGCATGAAACTGACCTCAGTCAGGATGGTACCGATGAATTAGTACTAATGGGCCTGACCGAGCGGGAGCGCGCCCATCAACGGGATATTCGGGCCGAACTCAAGGTGATCCGCTCCGGGCAAATCATCTCGACCACCGAATTACCCGGCATGTGTGTATTCGGTGAGTGCGATTCGGATGCCCTACTGCGTACATTCTCCCCCAATGAGCAGAAGGAAATGACTATGCTGGAAGCATCCACGATGATGATCGGTTGCACCGCCGGTATCGAACGAGCTTTTTTCATTTGGAAGGGCAACGCTTTTGAGTGCGTTTTCTACGGCGAGATGACCACCCAACGCACCTACAAAGAGTCTCCTTTTGCCGTAAGGCTAACCCAAAAAGCAGGGACCGCCCAAATATGTCACTTCCAGGGGATTGGCAAGGACTTCAATCCGGTCTGGCAGTGTGCCGACCGCGAAATCACCGCCTCCACCTCTGCTATTCCGTAACCCGCAGTACTATCTTCCCGGCGTTGGTATTGGCTTCCATCCGGCGGTGAGCTTCGGCTGCCTCCTTCCAATCGAAGACCGAATCGATGACCGGAGCCATGGTACCATCGGTGATGGCTTCCCAGGCAAAGGACTGAAAATCTTGTGTTAGCTTTATCTTATAGGATAAGGACCTGGACCGCAACGTGGATCCCGTAATGGATAATCGCTTCATCAGGACGGGGATCAGGGAGACATCCGTAATTTTATATCCCCCCATAAAGGCCAGCAGGACCATGCGCCCGTCCGGAGCCAGGCTATCAATATTCTGCCGGAAATAAGGTGCACCAATGACATCCACAATGACATTGACTCCCTGATTTTCGGTGTATTCTGCTACTGCTTTCGCAAAATCCTCTTTTTGGTAGTCCACAGCTCTTGAAGCACCTAATTCTGTGCAAAGACTATGCTTTGGACCTGATGCGGTTACCAATACTTCGGCTCCCGCCAACTTTGCCAATTGAATAGCAGCTGTTCCTACCCCACTGGCACCTGCGTGCAAAAGCACTTTTTCCCCTTCGCGAAGATCGGCAATCGTAAAGAGCGCCTGATAGGCCGTAAGGAAGGTTTCGGGGATAGCTCCCGCAACGGTCCATTCCATACTCGCGGGCACGGGAAGGGCCATATCCTCGTGTAGTACTGCATATTCAGCGTATCCTCCACCGGCCAGCAAACCGCACACCCGGTCACCTATTGCCCATTTACGCACTTCATTACCTACTTTCACAACGGTCCCGGCCATTTCCAGCCCCAGGATAGGACTTGCTCCTGCGGGTGGCGGGTAATGGCCCTTCCGCTGCATAATATCGGCCCGGTTAAGGGCCGTTGCTGCTACTTTGATGAGGATTTCCGTACTTCCGGGCTCGGGGGTTGGATATTCCCCGAGGTGAAGCGTATCAGCGGATCCGGATTGGTGGAGGATGGCGCGCATAATCGTCTTTGGAAGATTTAAGATTTTCAGATTTCAGACAGAAGATGAGATGGTCTGCATCTTCTATCTAGCCTCTTCAAGTCTACCATCTTATAAACTACAAAATTGGTCTTCGAAAGATTTAAGATTTTTAGATTCTAGACAGAAGATTAGATAGTCTGCATCTTCTATCTAGCCTCTTTTAGTCTACCATCTTATAAACTACAGAAGGTCGAACAAATGCCCCATCTGATTCTTCTTAGTCTTCAGGTAATCGCGATTTTCTTGTTGGGGGCGGATGATGAGGGGTGCGCGTCCTTCAATGTGGATGGAGGATTGATCGAAGGCTTCGATCTTCTCCGGATTATTGGTGAGCAGGCGGATGCGATCGATAGACAGATCGTTGAGCATAGCAACTGCAATATCGTACTGACGGGCATCTACTTCCAGGCCCAGGTGAATGTTTGCATCGATGGTATTGAGCCCCAAGTCCTGAAGCTGGTAGGCCTTTAACTTATTGATGATACCGATACCTCTTCCCTCCTGACGCAGATACAGGACTACACCTTTTTCGGCAGCGGTCATTTCCAGGGCCTTGGTGAGTTGCTCCCCGCAATCACAGCGCTTAGACCCGAACAGGTCGCCCGTAATACACTCCGAATGGATACGGGTAAGCACAGGCTCATTTACATCAACATCAGGGTGGACCAGCGCGATATGCGGCATCCAATCCTCCGGATCTTTAGCGTAAGCCACCATGTTGAAGGGGCCCCAGGGTGTAGGAATAATTGCTTCGGCCTGACGGGCCAGTGTATGTTGCGGTTGGTTTTTTCCCATGTGAAGTTATGGTGAAAGATACGAAGTTGAAACAGGGGTATCCTAAGTATGGTTTAAAGGGTGTAGGGTTTAAAAGGTTTAGGATTAGATTTAGGTTGAGGTTGAGATCCAGGTATTCCTTACTACTGGGGCTTTAACCACTAAAGTGGTGTAGAAAATCATATTACCTTGCAGCACCACAGCTAAAGCTGTGGCTTTATACCCAGGATGTACCGTGCATGCCTGCCGAAGCCCATACAGGCGTATGCCTCCAAGGCCGCCGAAACTATGTGCAGGCGATAGCCTTAGCGGGGCCCGTGATTCGTGGCCCGTGAACCGTGCATGCCTGCCGAAGCCTTGGCGTAGGCAGGGACCCTGGGCCTTCCCAAAGGTACGATTTTGTGATTACGGAAATTCGTTCTACATTTACATTCTCTCGAAAACCCTTTTGTCCAAGAACTGTTTGGCTATTCCGAGAACCATTCTTAGCAATCTTCGCTGTTTTTAAGAAATGTAAAATTATGTAACTGGGATGACAATTCCCAGTAAATCCCCTCCGAGACTTTCATTTTCAATAGTTTACAAACAATAAACATTGAGGTATGGCAAATTTTACTCCGTAAAACCCCCTTTCAGGGACTTATACGTTTCAAGGTAATCGACTTATTTGCCTTTTTATTCTATCAACTGACTATATTTGGCAGCGAAATGCGTTCGCAGTACGATTAAGAAATGTAAAGACATTATTTCGATCCCTTAAACTCACCGTGAAACCCCCGGTTTAGCCCTATAACCAGATAACACCTAAAGCAGCCCACCAACAGGATTAGTATGTAGCAAAAGTTTGGATTCACGTTTTTTCTAATTCATATGGAAAGACATATACCCACCTTCATGTGGGGTATGTTTTCATTAGCTCACTAAAATTTTTCATGATGAAAAAACTCTCACTAGTTCTAATGCTGGTCTTCGCTGGCATGGCCACGCTGATGGCTCAGCGAACGATCCAGGGTACAGTCTCCGACGAGAGCGGAGAAGCCCTGATCGGAGCCACCGTACTCGTGAAGGGTACCTCAACGGGTGCAGTTACCGATATCGATGGTAACTACTCATTGACGGTTCCTTCCGGAGGTACAGTGCTCGTTTTCTCTTACACCGGTTACGCTTCTAAGGAAGTTCAGATCGGTACCTCTAATGTAATCGACGTTTCCCTTGACCCCTCGATTGAGCAGTTGGATGAGATCATCGTAACTGGTTACTCAGAGGTGGAAGCCAAGAAGCTGGTTTCTTCCGTAGCCGTGGTCGATGACAAAGCCATCGAAAACGTTGCCCTGACGGACGTTAACCAGATTATTCAGGGACGTGCGGCTGGTGTACTCACCACTGCCGGTACCGGTCAGCCAGGTGCATCTATCGACATTCGTATTCGCGGTACAGGATCAATCACTGCCGGTCGCGGACCGCTGTACGTAATCGACGGTGTTATTGTAGACCAATCTGACTATACTACGCAAACACAGTCATCCAACGTACTGGCGAACATTAACCCGAACGATATCGCCAACGTAACGGTACTGAAGGATGCATCTGCAACCGCTCTGTACGGTTCTCGTGGTGCTAACGGTGTTGTTCTGATTACCACTAAGCGCGGTAAAGCAGGTGAATCTCGTATCACGGCCAAAGTACAGTACGGTGTTACCAGCCCAACTGGTGCTACTGACTTCGACGTGATGACGGCCGAAGAAGTACTGGCTTACGAGCGTACCGTTCTGGAAAACTCTGGTTTCGACCCCGATCAGTTCCGTCCAAATTCACTGTTGGACCAAACATTCGACTGGGTTGACGCTGCGTTCCGTACAGGACAAACCCAAAACTTTGAGTTGCAAGCCAGTGGTGGTAACGAAAAAACTCGCTTCTACATCTCTGGTGGTTACTTTGACCAGCAAGGTGTTTTGATCGAGTCAGCCTTCAACCGCCTGTCTTTGCGCTCTAACGTTGACCACCGTGCTTCTGACAAGCTGAGCTTCTCGTTGAACTTCAACGGTTCGTACTCAGAAAACCTGAACGCAACGGCTGGTAACCGCTTCGCTTCTCCACTACTGGGATCTTTCACCAACTCTCCACTGTTGGCTTTTCCTTTCCAGGAGGATGGAAGCCTGTTCACTGGTGCGGAAGCAGAATGGGGTGGTACATTCCCCGACAACTTCCTGTACTCCTTACCGCTGAACCCGGTAACAGCGAACACCTTCCGTGTGCTGTCTAAACTGGAGATGAACTATAATATCCTGGATAACCTGAAATTTACTCAGGTTGCCAACGTTGATTTCGTTAACATCAAGGAAACGAGATTCTTCGACCCTACCACTAACGATGGTATGGATACCAATGGTCAGATCGACAACGCCTTCAACGAGAATATCTCCTTGACTTCTCAGTCGCTGTTGAAGTATTTTGCCACCATTGGTGACAATCACAACTTCGATGCACTGGGTGGTTTTGAATACCAGACGGTTGATCGCGATAACTTCTCAGCTTCAGGTACCGGCTTGGCCAGTGGCCAGCTGCAAACCCTGAACTCTACGGCTAACCCACAGGGTGTAGGCGGTTTCAAATCTGAATTCGCTTTTGCTTCTCTCCTGGGTCAGTTGAACTACAACTATGACGAAAAGTACTTCCTGACGACCAGTGTTCGTCGTGACGGTTCTTCTCGCTTTGGTGCGAATAACCGCTACGCTACTTTCTGGTCTGTTGGTGGTTCTTGGGCTATCTCTGAAGAGAACTTCATGGCTGGTCTGGACTTCCTCGACAACCTGCGTCTGCGCGCCAGCTACGGTGTGACGGGTAACGCTTCTATTGGTAACTTCGAGTCTCTGGAGCTTTACGGCTTCGGTAATAACTACCTGGACACGCCTGGTTCTTCTCCGACTCAGATCGCTAACCCCGACCTGACCTGGGAGAACAGTGATAACTTCAACGTAGGTTTGGACTTTTCTATCATCAACAGCCGTGTAAACGGTACGGTAGAATACTACCGCCGCGAAGGGTATGATCTGCTGCTGAACGTACCTGTTTCTCGCACCTCTGGTTTCGGAACAGCTACCCGTAACATTGGTCGCATCGAGAACACTGGTGTGGAAGCAACTCTGGGCTTTGCTCCGGTTGTAGCTTCTCAACCTGGTGGATTCAGCTGGAACATCGATTTGAACTTCTCTGCCAACAACAACCAGGTTCTGGAACTGCCCGGTGGAGAGGACATCAACAACGGTTCTCAGATCTACAGCGAAGGTCGTCCGATTCGTACTTTCTACGCTCGTGAATGGGCTGGTGTAAACCCTGATGACGGTACGCCACTATGGGCCGACGGTGAAGGTGGAACAACTGGTTCCTACGGTGCTGCTCCTTTGCAGTATACTGGTAATGCCGAGCCTAACTGGATTGGTGGTTTGAATACTTCCTTTGCTTATAAAGGAATCTCATTGTCTGCCTTCTTCTACACAGTACAGGGGAACACTGTCTACAACAATACCCGTCGTTTCTTCGACTCTGACGGTCAGCGTTACGGATGGGGACACGCCAACTACGTAGATGATAACTTCTGGCGTCAGCCCGGTGATAATGCCGAGCGTCCACAGCCAATCTTTGGTGGTAACAACAATGCGAACGGTTACTCTACTCGTTTCCTGGAGGATGGATCATTCATTCGCCTGCGTAACCTGACACTGGGTTACCAGTTGCCTGCATCTGTACTTGATCGTCTGGGTGTTCAGGGTGTGAATATCTACGCTCAGGGACAGAACCTGTTCACCATCACCGATTACTCTGGATTTGATCCGGAAATGGATGAGTCGGGAACTGAATTCTTCCGCTACCCCGTAGGTGCTTCTGTTACCTTCGGTCTGGACGTAACATTCTAAACCACCCATTCAATCCACATTAAAATTTATGCACATGAAATTTTTCAAAAATATAGCGATCCTTGGTCTCGCAGTCGGCCTTTTTGCCTGCGAAGAGCAATTGGAACTGCAACCCTTTCAGTCGCTGGCTACCTCGGAGGCACTGAACTCCGTTGACAACATGCGTGTTGCCGTAAATGGTGCCTACGACGGACTGCAAGGATTGAACTACTACGGTCGTGATTTCCAGGTACAAGCCGACGTTGAGGCTGACATGGTATACATCACCACGGCCAACTCGAACCGGTTCATTCTGAACTATACGTACGACTTCAACCAGGATTCTGAAGGTGGTATCTTTGACGATGCCTACCGGGTAATCCTGCGGGTGAATAACGTGATCAACAACATTGATGACCTGGAAGGTAACCAGACTCGCAAGGATCAGATCAAGGGTGAGGCCCTGGCTATCCGCGCTCTGGCACACTTCGACCTGGTCCGTCTGTACGGGGTAACTCCTTCACAAGGAAACCCATCTTCTGACCTGGGTGTACCCATTATTTTGGAGGCTCAGATCACTGAGCCCGCCCGTAACACGGTTGCTGAAGTATACAACCAAGTTATCGCTGACCTGAATGCTGCTCAAGGCCTGGTTGGTGACAACGGTACTTTTAACTTCGGTACGGATGCCATCAATGCACTTCTGGCCCGCGTACACTTGTACCGCGGCAACTACAACGAAGCCATTACGGCCGCCAGCGCAGTGATCAACTCCGGTAATTACGCTTTGGCTGATGATTACGCCGGCATCTTTGGTGCCCCCGGTACTTCTTCGGAAGAGATTTTCACCCTTCGTTTTACTCAGGCTGAAAACCGCGGTTCCAATAACCTCGGTTCCATCTACAACCCGGATAGCTACGGTGACATCCGCCCTTCTAACGATTTCTTTGATCTGTTTGAAGATGGTGATCAGCGTAGTACTATGGTTTACACGGCTACTAAAAGCGGAGCGGAAGATATTTTCCACTCTAAGTACCTGAGCCAGGACGGTATCCCCGGCCTGCACAGCCCACGTCTCCTGCGTTTAGCAGAAATGTACCTGATCCGCGCCGAGGCCAACTGGCGTTTAGACAACACGGCTGATGCTGCTGCTGACCTGAACACCTTGCGTACCGTTCGCGGTGCTTCCGAAATCACCGAAGGCGATGTAGATGCTCAGTTTATTGTTGACGAGCGTCAGCGCGAAATGGCTTTCGAAGGCCACGCGAAGTTTGACTACTACCGTTTGGGCCTCGATATCGTTCGCGACCAATGTAATACGGATGAGCAAATTACAGCTCCTTGTACCATTTCGATCACAGATCCTAAAATGATCTACCCGATCCCTCAGTATGAGACCCTGGTTAACCAGGCTATGGTGCAAAACCCAGGCTATTAATCAATAGCTGGTATTTTTAGCTGCCAACGTATCTGTTGGCAATCTATCCCCTCTCCGCGTTTGCGGGGAGGGGATTTTTCGTTAGTTCAAAACAGCTTTTGAAAACTATCTGACCTTTCCTTCCGTTAATTCTTCCGACTTTAAGCGTATGAATCCATTCTTTCGGATATTTCTCTTTTGGCTGCTTCTGATGCTGTCAGGTTGTCTGCCCGACCAGGCGGTCGTGCCCGAAGAACCACGTTTCGGAGGCACACCGAGAATACCCACCTCTTTTGC
>JASBTH010000326.1 GCA_030148525.1 Saprospiraceae bacterium
ATGCCGCAGCATAACGTTCGTACTGTGCGGCAAGATCAATGGGATCAGGTCGTGAAGAGTCAGTACATTGGGGACGCCCTTCATGCGGACAGGAAGGGGGCTTGTACTGTGGTAGATATCAATACCAGCCTTCCGGGGCATCGAAATCTTAAACGATTTCGGAAAGAAAAAGGCATAAAACTGAGACACGCGATACAGTGAGGGCACATTGTAAGTATCACTGCCGGTTGGCAAATGCATTTCCATCCCTCGTCTTTCCACCCATTCCGGTGGGTGAAGCTGCCGGGGCCGGAGAGGCATATTCAATAGGTAAGGCAAGCTGTATAGTATGGCATGGGTGCCGTACCGAAGCACTTCTTTGGAATCAGCCTCGCCGTGTACCATCAGTCGTTGAATAAAACGAGACCACTTCAAATCAGGCCGTCGTCCTAATTTATCCATCCCGTACAGTACACTGACATCAATCCCGCCCGAAGTCAGTGTTTTAGCCAACTCCCGGGAATAGGTGCTCAACCCGGTACCTTTTTTCAGGGACATAGCAAATCCGTCCAGGCATACCTTCATATTAGTGGTGTTTCTAGTACTAAACGTATCCGCCTTTGGGATTAATGAATTGAATAATAGAGCGGCGATCAGATTCAATAGGCTGAACGATCCGGGCAATTTGGTCGGCAAAAGCCCCGGGGTCGGCATGGACATCTTCTACCCGGAAGACGTGCGCTTTATCCCCCACTTTTGACTGGAATCGGCGTACCATGTTCGTGTGATTATGAGCCACTTCCAATAATCGTTCGGCGTGTATGTCCCAATCTTTTCCATCGTGGCGGGCTGAAGAACGGGCAATGGCTTCGGGGTCACGATATACAAATATGTAGACCGGACGTATTAACAAATGCCTTATTTTTTCAATGTAGTAAATATTATTCGGCACCTTCCAGCCCCAGTAGGGGTAGGTACGATTCCGTTGATGAATGACTGGTCCCAATTGCTTCAGTGCGAGGTGCTTGTTTTTGGGTTTAATCTTGAATGCGGGGTCTTCGTACTGGCTGGTTCTCACCTCTCCCATGTATACGCCTGCACGCTGCAGAGAGCCGGCAATCAGACTGGTACCCCCGCGGGGACATCCCAGAACGACAAAGGTTTTTTTAGTCTTGGGAAAAAGGCGAATCAACCAGGCAAAGGAGCGAAGATGCCATCCGGCAGTATGAAGCCGACGTACTCCTCCCCGCAGGATGCCCTTTGCTCTTTTCGACGACCTTGATAAAAACCCGGGGGGTGGCAAAGGCTCTCCCTGGGGTTGATTCGTCTTATCGGGAGCCGGTAATGCCGGAATGCGTTTGTTTAGGTTCTCAAATATCGAGGGATCACCTACTGCTATCTCCTTTTGTTCAATTGCCTGTAGTAGAGCCTGGTCTATTGGATCAAGCCAGTCATTCAGGTAAGTATTCAACTCCTTTCGGAAAAAATGGGTCATAAAGACCGTCTGTTGCAGGCTGAGGTCATTCCGGTGCCGTTTGGGTACTCCTTTATTAAACTGAGTAAAAGCTTTTTCTTTCACCTGATCCGCCAATTTGGCCAAATCGGGCAGCTCCGACTGGCTGTAGCCCAATTGGGCACCCAGCCGCAATAGAAATGCTTCACTGTGAAAAGCAACCTCATCGTAGGTAGACGCCAGTACCCCCGGCTGCGACACCCACGACTGATGGATGCTCATTTGGTTTTTGACGGTAGCCATAGCAGAGGCTACGGAATCAACATTCATGAATGCTCCGCGTCCGCGGTTCCGGGCGCGTCGTCCGGCATCGACAAGTGACAGCGTATTGTCGCGAGGATCACGAATATTTGCATGTCCCAAGCTATTTCCGTCCTGCAGCATGGCTATCAGATAAGGAGAAGGGGCCCCATGCGTTTTGATGGCCAGTATGCGTCCAGGTTCCAATGCATTCTCTATCTGGGTTGCCATTGATTCGTCGAAGGCCTCAGTTTGTTTGCCATTCAGGAAATTCACCCGGCGGTCCGTAAAAAAAGGTAAATCAAGTCGTTCCTGGGGGTGACCTAACGCCTCCAGCAAGCCTTTGGTAAGTTCAAAAGCAAGTGTGCTGCCCGATTTTCGAATGCCATAACTAAAGTAGAGCATATAATGTATACTTCCCGCTACCCCGGAAACCGGTAGCCAAATTTGTGTATTTCAAAGGCGTATTCCCGTTCAACAATTCCCTGTGTTTCGGAATCGAACAGGAAGGCAGGAATTGCCCAATCGGGCCTGATCCCTCCTTTGCTATTACCCAATCGCTTACTATCCCAGGGAATTTGCAGCTTCCGACAAATACGCGCCATCTCTTGCTCCAGATTTTCGTACCGGATCACCTCATCCAGGATGTAATCCTCTCCGATACAATAAATGCGTCGATCCACCGGAAATTTACCGTCTAAGATCCAGTGCCGGAATGCCATTCGCTCCTCCTCCGGAGTTCCGACCGGAATTCGGGCTTTACTTTTTTTAAAAAAATAGGAGGAAATGACTTTCGTAAACGGGTTGCGGATGGTCGCGAACTTGAGATAACTTTCCCAAACCTCCGTTTCCACCTGACGGCGAACTTTGCGTGCCGACATGTGATTATGCCATTTTGCCATCTTTTTTTGCCGCAAGGCCCGGACAAAGGGATAGGAGTATTGAAACTGCCACGTTCGCTCTTCCACGTACCTGTTTCCCCTTTTACCTATGATACCATGGCTGGATTCATAAGGCAAGGCCTGATCACCAGGACTATCTTCCTCCGGTCCCAAGCAGAATGGTTCGAAGTAGTACTCAACCGACGTGCTTGCCGTCTTGCGGGTCTTCAGGAAAATGAACTTATATCTATGGCTAACCAGCATAAGAAGATTTTAACCGTGATTAATCATCGTCATCGTCATCTCCTTCATCTATTTGGCCGGGAGACAGACAATCCGGATAAACCTCCTCTGTCACCAATCGGTGGTAGCATTCAATACCGGGATGAAATTTTCCCATAGTCACCAGATTAGACATAATCCCTTTGAATAGCCCCAGAAAATTCCGCAGTAAAAACAAATAGGGTACTAGCCTGGGGGCTTCACTCCGTATATCTCCGGTAGCAAAAACAATGCCAGGAATAATGATCAGCGAAAGGGGAAAGAGGTATTCGGCAAAAAGGGGGCCGCGTCTTTTCTCCCGGCGAATGCCCAGCTTATTGCGCATGGCTTCGCCCATATACCCGGTTTCGTATAGTTGGTAAATGCGCTTCCGCAAATCGACGTCAGCCATCGGAGCTTGCTCCAGAGAAGCCATAAAGTCCTTTTGTTCCTGCTTGCGACCGGTAGCAATCAGCTTCCGGTCCTTGACCGCCTTGGTAACCTTATTCATGGTTAACATGATAAACCCTCCGCTGACCAGAAGCAACAACAGCATCAGCAGGGTTACCAGTGGATTTAACCAGAGCAGAATAACCAGGTAAACGGGAATGGTTACCAAATCACTCAGAGCCGACGAGAACTGACGCATCACATTTCCGCAGGAAAAGGCCAGGTTCGTGGTGATTCGACGTACGGGCCGAAGGGCAAAACGATCGGCAAATTTATACTGCAATGCCTCCAGCCCCCGGGCCGCGGCCTCCACGATGGTGGCCCGCATCACATCCAGTGTTCGCAAATGGAACACATAATTGATCCGGATTCCGGCAAATACAAACCCCACGATCAACCCCATTAGCACGGAGATCGATACCGGTGTGATCGGGACCTCA
This sequence comes from Saprospiraceae bacterium, assembly GCA_030148525.1. Classification (GTDB taxonomy): domain Bacteria; phylum Bacteroidota; class Bacteroidia; order Chitinophagales; family Saprospiraceae; genus DT-110. The sequence continues at coordinate 3,765 of JASBTH010000326.1, forward strand.
ACATCCCCGATCGATAACCTATCCAGGGAATTAGTCACATATCGGGTTAAGGGTATGAGCAAGAGAAACCCACCAGCCGTACACAGGGAACTGACTACACTCAATACCGCAATCCGGATCAAACGGTAACGATTAATCCGCAGGAAACTCCGAATGACCCGCAAGAGGGGCTTCAGGTAATCCCGCTGCACAGAAAAGGCCGCTATTGGTTGGCGAATGGACAATTGTAGCGTATTGCGTGGGTTCGCTGTAAAGCTACGTTTTTTTTCACTGTCAGTGCGTTGGAGACTGGAGGGACCGGGAGTGACTTGAGGGACTCGCCAGAGTAGGGGCTGTTCGGTTGCGATTGATTGCTGTGCTCTGCTCATACTTGCGTCGAGCGTGGAGCGTAGGGACTGGGTGTGACTGAAGTGAACGAAGCGACCGGAGGGATTCGCCTGAGCCTGGCTGCCTCGTTTTGCTTACGGCGATTGGATCATTGCTCTTGATTGCATGGAGCGTAGTGCGTCGGGCGTCGAGCGTCGAGCGTACCACGGAAGCACCGCCCGTACGGGCTGCGAACCACCGCGTGAAAAAGGTAGGTTTAGAGTTTAGACTAAAGATTGGAGACTGAAGACTGCCTACTGCCTACTGCCTACTGCCTACTGCCTACTGCTAACTGAGAAACCTCTTTTTGGCGAAAGCCAAAAAACAAATCCACATTGAGCATTGAGCATTCAGCACTGCTAACTGAAGACTGGAAACTGCCTACTGCTAACTGAGAAACCTCCTTTTGGCGAAAGCCAAAAAACAAATCCACATTGAGCATTGAGCACTTAGCATTGAGCATTCAGCCTACCCATGATACACATCCATCGCCTTCTGATAGCCCTCTTTCAACAGGGTCAAGTGCCGTTGGGTAGAGAAGGTATTGGCCTGCTCCAACCCCTTTTGGATAGCGCAGTTACACAAGCCATCATCACCCGCCAGGCGTTCCATAGCGCGGGCAATGGAGGACACATCATACGGATCCACGTATAACGGAGCATCACCACCTACCTCCGGCATAGATGTGCAATCGGACGTAATTACCGGTACCCCCAGCGACATGGCCTCCAGAACCGGCAACCCGAATCCCTCGTACAGGGAAGGGAAAATAAGTGCCTTAGCTCCC
>JASBTH010000340.1 GCA_030148525.1 Saprospiraceae bacterium
AGTGCACCATATGCCCCCTCGACAACAGGGCTCCCGTATCAAAGAAGAAATCAGACTCGGCTCCGAGGCCTCCATAACCTGCATTCCAACTAATAAAGCTTAGTACAGAGTCCCTGATCGTATCCACTTGTTTCTCGTGCAGAACCTCCACCGGGGCCTTCTGCAGGGGTTTAAAATCGGTCGAAGTACCTTGCAATAAAACCCAGAATAGATATCCCGCAAAAATCAAGATGACCACCACCGGAATCTGCCAGAACAAACGTTTCATATCATCTATTTAATGCCTAATAAGTCCGCCATACCGAAGTAGCCACTTCGACCATTCATCCATTCAGCGGCCTTCAGGGCCCCTTTTGCAAAACCCTCGCGGCTGTGCGCTTCGTGCTTCAGGGTAATGGTATCGATCGGTGACCGATAGGTGACCTCGTGGGTGCCGGGTACATCGCCGGTCCGCTCCGAGATGATGGGAACTTCCGATGGTTTTGCTTCGGCTCCGCTGACCCATTTATTTTTGCGATCCAGGTACACAGTAATACCTTCCGCCAGCGTGATTGCCGTACCACTTGGTGCATCTAATTTTTGGGTGTGGTGGATTTCGCGCATAGTCACTTCGTACTGATCGTGGTCGTTCATCAGACGTGCCAAAACCCGATTCACCGCAAAGGTCAAATTCACACCGATACTGAAATTAGAGGCATAAAAGAATCCCCCCTGCTGCTTTTCCCGCTCTTGCAAAACGACTTCCAACTCATCGAGCCACCCCGTAGTGCCACTCACTACCGGCACTCCGGCCCGGAAACACAGCAATAAATGCTCCACCGCCACTTCCGGACGGGTAAACTCCACCGCTACGTCAGCGTCTTTCAATCGATCCTCAGTCAGATCACCGGCATTGTTGGAACCAATGGTCAGTACTATCTCGTGCCCGGCTTCGCGGGCAAATTCTTCGATGGTACGTCCCATCTTTCCGTAGCCGATTATGGCAAGTTTCATAAAAGAGGTTTGAGGTTTGAGGTTTGAGGTTTGAGGTTTGGTGCCAGGTCACCTCAGACCTAACCTCATACCTCAAACCCCATACCTCAAACCTGATCAATAATATTCTTCAGTTCGTTAAGCTTCATCATGCATTCTATGGGCGTCATGCTGTTGATGTCGACATCTTCCAGTAATTCTTTCACCTGCTTCGCTTGTGGATCAGATGCCTCAAAGATGCTCAACTGCATGGGCGGAGCCGTAAAATCCTCCGTTGCCGGTTTGGGGGCTCGCATACCCTCGGTGGCGCCATTCTGTTCGATGGATTTTTGCTCCAGCTGATGAAGCAGATTGTTAGCACGGTCGACGATCGAATTAGGCATTCCAGCAAGTTTGGCTACGTGAATACCAAAACTGTGTTGGCTGCCTCCGGCGGTTAGCTTCCGCAAAAAGACGATCTTCTGACCGACTTCCCGGGTCGCGATATGGAAATTTTTAATCCGCTCAAAACGGTTGGCCAACTCGTTCAATTCGTGGTAGTGAGTGGCAAACAAAGTCTTCGGACGGCCCCCTGCATTATTGTGCAGATACTCTGCAATCGACCAGGCGATGGAAATGCCGTCGTAGGTGCTCGTACCCCGTCCGATCTCATCCAACAGAATGAGCGACCGATCCGACAGGTTATTCATTATGCTGGCTGTTTCGTTCATTTCCACCATAAAGGTCGACTCTCCCGAGCTGATGTTATCCGAAGCACCTACCCGCGTAAACACCTTATCGACGATTCCAAGGCTGGCAGCCCCGGCCGGAACGAAACTCCCCATTTGTGCCATTAGGCTGATGAGAGCCGTTTGGCGTAACAGGGCCGATTTACCGGCCATATTGGGACCAGTGATCATCAGTATCTGTTGTTCTTCATTGTCGAGGTACACATCGTTGGGCACGTACTTTTCACCCAGTGTCAATTGCTGTTCAATCACCGGATGACGGCCCTCCTTAATATTCAAGGCGTACCCTTCATTCATATCGGGGCGGCAATACTCATTTTTCAATGCAACGCTGGCAAAACCCAACAGGCAATCCAGTCGGGCGATGATGGCGGCATTGGATTGGACCGGCTGGATGAAATCCGCTAAATGGATCACTAATTGTTCGAACAGGCGATCTTCCAGGTCTAAAATTTTCTCCTCAGCGCCCAGAATTTTAGATTCCAGTTGCTTGAGCTCATCGGTGATATAGCGCTCGGAATTGGTCAGAGTCTGTTTGCGTACCCATTCTTCCGGCACTTTATCCTTATGGCGATTGGTCACCTCCAGATAGTACCCAAAGACATTATTGAACCCGATCTTGAGTTTGGAAATCCCCGAGGCTTCGCTTTCCCGCTGCTGAATGCCGAGCAGCAGGTCTTTGCTGTTCTGTACGATGCTTCGCAATTCATCAAGTTCCGCATGGGCACCGTCGGCAATCACCCCTCCCTTCGAAAGGTTTACCGGTGGTTCCTCAACGAGGGTACGACGTATTTCTTCGGTGAGTTTAGGGCAGGGATTCAGCCCATCAGCCATCGTTTCCAAACGGGTAAGGCCGCAGTCGATCAATTTCTCTTTGGTGGGTTGGATGAGCTCCAGGGCCTTACACAGTTGGACAATCTCCCGCGGATTGACTTTCTGCAGCGGCACTTTTGAAATTAGTCGTTCCATATCGCCCAATTGCCGGATGAGCTGCCGCAGTTCGTCGGCCAGTTCTTGCCCATCCAGAAAGAACTGAACTACCTGATGGCGCGCTTCGATCGCTTCCAGCGATTTCAGGGGCAATACCACCCATTTTTTCAAGAGGCGGGCTCCCATAGGAGAAACCGTATGGTCCAGAATTTGTATCAGGGGTACTCCCGTATCGTGCGGACTATATATAAGCTCCAGATTACGGATGGTAAAGCGGTCGAGCCAAACGTAATGATCTGGTTGCACCCGGCTCATGCGGGCGATGTGTTGCACGTTTTTGTTTTCCGTGGTCTCCAGGTAATGCAGAATGGCTCCGGATGCAATCTGCCCCAGCTCTAATTCTTCCACTCCGAAACCCTTGAGGCTTTGCACGCCAAAATGGTTCAACAGTTTTTCCCGCGTAAAGTCGAGGGTATAAATCCATTCGTCGAGCGTGAAAGTGTAAAAGCTGTCGCCAAAGTGCCCCTCAAACTCCTTGCGCTTATCTTTGGAGAACAGTATCTCGGAGGGGCGGAAGCTTTGCAACAATTTATCGGCATAGGGTTGGTCGCCCTCACTGATCAGGAATTCCCCCGTAGAGATATCCAGGAAGGCAACCCCTACCCTGCCCTTGCGTCCGTAGGCCACGGATGCCAGAAAGTTATTGCTTTTATGGTCGAGCAGTTGGTCATCGATGGCCAGTCCGGGAGTCACGATTTCGGTAACCCCTCGTTTCACGATCTTTTTGTGAGGACTGGGTTTTTCCAATTGCTCACAGATAGCTACCCGGAAACCTGCACGAACCAGGCGGGGTAAATACAAATCCATGGAATGGTGTGGAAAACCGGCCAATTCAATATCACTCCCCCCATTATTCCGGCTGGTCAGGATAATACCGAGCACCTGGGAGGCTTTTACTGCATCCTCCCCAAAGGTTTCGTAGAAATCGCCCACGCGAAACAATAATATAGCCTCCGGGTGTTTGCTTTTCACCTGGAAATACTGCTTCATCAGGGGCGTAACTTTCTTACTTTTGCTTTT
>JASBTH010000355.1 GCA_030148525.1 Saprospiraceae bacterium
GTCGGCTAGTGTGCTGGTGAGAAGAATGCGAAAGGTCCGCGGAATCGTCCGTGGACCTTTCTAAATATGTGAGCCTCAACGTTTTGAGGTTGTTGGTGGAGGTAGACGGAGTCGAACCGACGACCTCTTGCATGCCATGCAAGCGCTCTAGCCAGCTGAGCTATACCCCCAAATTGGTATCAGGTACATGGTACCTGGTAGTAAGACCTAAGACTCATTCGTCTCAGTGAGGCAGCGCTCTAGTCCCGCCCACAGGGCGAGGATCCTCGCCTTGTAGGCGGGACCAGCTGAGCTATACCCCCAAATTGGTAGTAGGTATTTGGTACCTGGTGTTAGGACCGAGGTACCAAATACTAGATACCAAGTACCCTGTACCACTTTCCTAAAGCGATGCAAATTTAAAGCAATTAGCAAGTTCATCCAAGTTTTGGCGGAAAAAAGTTTTACAAGGAGGAATGCGTGGTCGTTCGGCGTCTTAAATTGGTAATACATCTCCTCAGACTGGCCATTAGTAAATCAATTGCAACCATGTAGCAGATAAACCTTCATTATTCAGTACTTTTAAGAATTAAACCATTTTTATGCTCACGATTATGAAGAAGCAACTTCCCGTATTGGGGGTGCTGCTCTGCCTGGCAGCCTGGGTAACCGCCCAAAACCCCAATCTTAATTACAACAAATTCAAACAACTTAAAGAAGAACTACCCACCCCGAATGTCTACCGGACTGCCTCTGGTGCGCCCGGACATGAATACTACCAACAACGCGCCGACTACGTGATGGAGGTAGAAATTGACGAGGATCAACAGGTGTTGCGGGGTGAGGAAACCATCACCTACTTCAATCAGTCGCCCGATGTACTCACCTACCTGTGGGTACAGCTCGACCAGAATATGCGGGCCAAAGATTCGGATACCTATAAAATCCGGACCAACGATCTGGATGAGCAAATGACCTTCGGACAGGTTAAGCGCCTGCATAACCAATTCGATGGTGGCCACAAGATTGAATATGTCAAAGATGCCGAGGGAAATGACCTGAAATACACCATTAATAAAACAATGATGCGGGTCGATATGCCCGAACCCCTGGCACCGGGGGAAACCTTTACCTTCGATGTGAAGTGGTGGTACAATATCAATAACCACGTGGAAGATGGAGGACGTTCCGGATACGAGTTTTTCCCGGAAGATGGAAACAGCATGTATAATATTGCCCAGTTCTTCCCGCGAATGGCCGTATACAACGACGTAGAAGGCTGGCAGAACAAGCAGTTCCTCGGTCGCGGTGAGTTCGCCCTCGTATTTGGTAATTACGATGTGAAGATTACCGTACCTGCCGACCACGCAGTGGCTTCCACCGGTACCCTTCAAAACCCGCGTGAAGTGCTCACCAGTGAGCAACGCAAGCGCCTGGATGAGGCCCGCAAAAACTTCGACGATCCCGTGGTGATCATTACTCAGGAAGAGGCAACGGCCAACGAAGCAGAAGCCAGTGAGGATACCAAAACCTGGCACTTCAAAGCTGATATGGTTCGCGACTTCGCCTTCGCCAGCTCCCGGAAGTTTATCTGGGATGCCATGGCCGTGGATATCGCCGGTGAAACCGTGATGGCCATGTCTATGTATCCGAAGGAAGGAAATCCGCTGTGGGGACAGTATTCTACCCGTGCAGTCGCCCATACCCTGCGCGTATATTCAAAGTACACCTTCGATTACCCGTATCCGGTCGCCTGGTCGATCGATGGATCAATGGGCATGGAGTATCCCATGATCTGCTTCAACTACGGCCGCCCCGAAAAGGATGGCACCTATTCCCAGCGCACCAAATACGGACACATCGGCGTAATCATCCACGAGGTAGGTCACAACTACTTCCCCATGATCGTGAACTCCGATGAGCGCCAGTGGACCTGGATGGATGAAGGCCTGAACTCCTTCGTACAGGCCATTGCCCAGCAAGAGTGGGAAGATAACTGGGGACGCCCCATCCGCGGTATTCCATCAAATATCGTTGATTACATGAAGTTGGATAAAAGCCGACTGAGCCCCATTATGACCAATTCCGAATCAATCTGGAATTTTGGTAATAATGCGTACGCCAAGCCGGCTACTGCTTTGTACATCCTGCGGGAAACCATCCTGGGCCGTGAACTCTTCGATATGGCCTTCATGGAATACGCCCAGCGCTGGAAGTTCAAACACCCGACTCCTGCCGATTTCTTCCGGACCATGGAAGATGCCTCCGGTGTAGACCTCGACTGGTTCTGGCGTGGCTGGTTCTACAGTACCGATCACGTGGATATCGCCCTGGCCGATGTGAAGTGGTTTCAGGTCAGCAGTATGAATCCCGATATTGAGAAGCCGCTGGCTCGTAAGCGGGCTGAAGAAGCGCCTACTTACGTAGGTGATGAGCGATTTGCCGCCCAGGAAAGCTTGGAAGAACGGGATGCCGACATCAAAGACTTCTACAACGAATACGATCCGTTTGAAGTAACCGTATTGGATCGCCAGGATTACCAGCGCTATCTGCAGGGTTTGTCAGACGAGGACAAAGAACTGCTGGAAGCCGGATACAACTACTACTCCCTGACCTTCGAAAATGAGGGTGGGTTGGTGATGCCGATCCTGCTGGAATTCCGCTTCACCGATGGCACCAGTGAAGAAAAGCGCATTCCCGCCGAGATCTGGAAACTGAATCACGACCAGGTAAGTAAGGTGTTCTTCTTCGAAAAAGAAGTAGAAGAGATCGTTTTGGATCCGCACCTGGAAACGGCCGATACCGATCGCGATAATAACTATTGGCCGGAACGTCGTCAGCCAACTCGTTTTGAGTTGTTCAAACGCCGCTCCTGGAGTGGTGGCGAAAACCCCATGCAACGTTCCCGTCGCGCTGAGCAGATGGAAAATCAGGGCTCCGGCGGAGGAAATGAATAAGCATCGATTCGATAACTAATCGAGCAAAGTCCCCTTTTTGGCGAAAGCCGGAAAGGGGACTTTTTTTGTCATCGTCATTGCCTGAGTTATCTGGATGCTTGATTCATAGGTCCAGTGCCCTTATCTTTCCACAAACCACCTTACAGCAACATGGATAGCACCATTCACCAGCGGCAAATCACGGTAGATGAGTATTACCAGATGGGTGCTCACGGGATCATTGGTCCGGAGGAGCGTACCCAACTGATCGAAGGTCAAATACTGAAGATGAGCCCGGTTGGAAGCGAACACGCTGCTATTGTCGATGTGATTAATCGTCTTTTGCAAGGTCAAGTAGGCGACTCAGCCATCGTACGTATTCAGAATCCATTGCACCTGTCGGAAATATCGGAACCTGAACCAGATGTGTTGGTTGTGCGCTCCAGAGATGATTATTATCGTTCTGAGCATCCCGGTCCAAAAAATGTTCTCCTATTGATTGAAGTGGCAAAGGAGTCTCTTCGTTTCGATACGACCGTAAAAATGCGACTATATGCTCAGGCTGGAATACCACGCTACGTTGTGGTAGATGTCGGGAACCGTACCTTGATCGACCACCGCCATCCAAACATACCGGCTGGTGAATATGATCTCGTCGAGGAATTACATCCCGGGCAACAAATCTCCTTTGATCTATTGGGAACGGCGCTTCCCGTCGAGTCCTTGCTTTTGAAATAATACCTAGGCCAGCACCTCCTGCCGCTTTCGTAAAATATCTTCAATGATTTTCTGCCCGTGATCACGGGTGTTCTCAATGAAAAGAGTATTGGTTTGCATAC
>JASBTH010000382.1 GCA_030148525.1 Saprospiraceae bacterium
ATGGCGAAAATGTCTAGAATTTGGTTCTCACAAAGCCTTTTTTGAGCTTCGTAGCATGGCTACGGGGCGAAAAAAGGCTGCAGTGAGGTTCAAATTCTAGACATTTGCAGTCCAAAGGATAAATCCCAAACACGCTCTAAATCAAAGTACCGACAACTTATAGGAGGCACGGGTGAGCTATTGATCGATAAGTGGGTATAGGCTGTCAGAATGGACTAGTAGGTACGGAGGAGGAAAACACATGTACCGGAATCACCTATCGGGCTGAGGTCTTCGACAGGGCCTTTCTCTTAGTATCCACACTACCATTGTCACTTGCATCTATCACTTTTATGTCGTACTTTGAATGACAAAGTACTTTTAATTAAACGAAAAGACAATGGTTATAGAAAAGAAACAACGTCCCTTGCTGATCGCTGGTACCGTTCTTGGGCTACTACTGATCCCTTTCATTGCCATGCAATTCACCAGTGAAGTAGTCTGGACAGCTGCTGATTTTCTGGTCATGGGCATGCTGTTGCTGAGTGTGGGCTTCCTGATCGAGGTAGCTATTCGCCACGTTCCGAAGCTAAAATACCGGGTGGTGGCGATCCTGCTAATCCTCGGGTTGTTCTTTCTCATCTGGGCTGAACTGGCGGTAGGGATTTTTTGAGGTCAGAGATAGGAGATCAGAGGTATGATGTCAGAGACCAGAAGTTGACTCCTGCGGGCTCTGTCGGTCCAAACCTGTCCGGTACCACCCGATCTCGATATGTCGGATATTCCCGGTCAATGGGAAGACACCTATATTTATGGTCGTTTTGTGTACAACCATCGCCCCGGCACCAGCGATGACAACAGCAATGCCTTTTCGATGACTAAAATGGCAGCTATTGCCCGCGTGGAGTAATGGATTAAGGACCACGCCCCACGCCCCACGCTCCTTTCGAACATGACCGTACCCTATCAGTTGCATAGAAGACAATTATTACAAGAATTCCCCAAAAACAAACCAGATGCACATTCTAGTCATTGGAGCCAGCGGACGAGTTGGCAGTATCCTTACCCAGAAATTATTACAAGCCGACCATACGGTGGTGGGAACCACCCGGCAGGAAGAGCCGGTCTTTGAGCTATCCAATTATTCTCAGATCAAACTGGACCTGACGGCGGATCAGGTCAATATCACCAGGCAATTCCCCGACAATCTGGATGCCGTGTATTTCACTTCGGGCTCCCGTGGAAAAGACCTGCTGCAGGTCGACCTGCACGGGGCGATTAAAACCATGAAAGCCGCCGAAGAGAAGAATGTTTCGAAGTACATCATGTTGAGTACCATTTTCGCTACCCAGCCCGAGAAGTGGCAGGGGGTTCTGCCCGAAAACATGTACGACTACTACGTCGCTAAATTATATGCCGACGAGTGGTTAATAAACCAGACCTCCCTGGATTATACCATTTTACAGCCCGGCGCTTTGAAGGAGGAAAAAGGTAACGGCACCATCGCCACTCAGGTGGAAGAACCAGGCGAAAACCCCATCGAGGATGTAGCGCAAACGCTGGTTGAGGTACTGCAAAACCCAAAGGCCTCTAAAAAAGTGATAACCATGCACAGCGGTGAAAAACGAATTCCGGAAGCCATTGCGACCCTGTGAGTGATAACCTAATAGAATTAGAGCCGTATACCATTATTAGCTGTCCTTTTACCGAGAAGGATAGCTAATATTGTTCTAGCTCAATTGCACTCCTCCATGAAATTAACCTGTACCTGCAATCACCCCATTATCGACAACACGGATGGCCTGTCTCATAAGGGCTACGTGATTTCCGATGCCCATTGGAACAACTTCTGGGATGCTATCGACAAAGCCATTGAAGAATCGGGTCCCTCACCGGAAGACAAGGAACGCGCCTGTATGTCGGTGCGCCAGACCCGCCCGTTTCGCAGCATCTGGGAATGCACCCATTGCGGACGCCTGTGGATGGATAACCCCGCTGGTAAACTGGTGGCCTATGTACCAGGTAATGGTACGTACAACCGCGTGTTGGGCAATAAATAGCAACCACGTTCAAGTCTGTTGATTTCTTCCTGTCTCAGTAGGTTATCCGCCGGGAAAGCAACCGGATGCTCATACGTACGCATGCAATACCAGTCGTTCCTTTGCCGGTGGAAAAAGCGGCCGAGCGGCAGGTCGTCATGGTCAGTAAGGAGCTCCGCATGCCACGCCATCGCATGTTGATCACCCTGTTACTACAGCCGCTATACGATCAGGGATACCGCTACCTGGCGGTAGAAGCACTTTTTGGTGCAGAATTATTTGAAAACCTTTTCAGAAGCGGTATATCTTTCACCAAAGTTTCTTTTCTATGAAAAATCGCATCTCCTATCTTCTGGTATTTATGCTGTATACGGCACTTTCGGCTATTGCTCAGCCCACGCCTGACAACTCCCGCATCGTTCGCGTCCTCACCTTCAATATTCTGCACGGTGCGACCACCCAGGGCGATTTCGATCTGGATGCCATCGCCAAGGTGATCGAAGAGGCCAAACCGGATCTGGTAGCCCTGCAGGAGGTCGACTTCCTGACCAACCGAGCCCGTAAGTACGACCTGGTGACTGAGCTGGGGTGGCGGACCAAGCTGGCCCCCCTGTTCGGGCGGGCCATGCCCTACGACGGGGGTGAATATGGTGAGGGCGTACTTTCCAGATACAGCTTCATAGAAACGAGGAATTGGGCACTGCCCCACGGTCCCGGTAAGGAACCCCGGGCGGCTCTGGAAGTGATCACGGTATTGCCTTCGGGGGATACCATCTCCTTTGTAGGTACCCACCTGGATCATACCCGCGACGAGGCCGACCGGGTGGCTCAGGCCCGGAAGCTAAATGCAATTTTGGAAGCTTCCCGTCATCCGATTATTCTGGCGGGGGACCTGAACGCGGTACCTGGCAGTACGCCCATGCGCATCCTGGAAGAGCGTTGGACGGCCACCTACGATGCCGATGACCCCGCGCCCACTTATCCTTCGGACCAACCAGAGAAGAAGATTGATTACGTACTTTTCCATCCCGCTAATCGATGGCGGGTGGTGGACACCCAGGTGATTCAGGATACGATTGCCTCCGACCACTGTGCGTATTTGGTGACCCTGGAGCTGTTGGATTTTTAGCCTTTCGGCAAAAGCAGGAGTTAATTCATCATTAAACATTTATCATTCACGTACTGGTAGTGAAGGCGGATCAAAAATGTAATATTTACGGGCTCATGAAAAGTCGATCCAGTAGTGCTGCGGTTCAAGATTGTTTAATCTTCGAAGAAAACGAAA
>JASBTH010000383.1 GCA_030148525.1 Saprospiraceae bacterium
ACGATGCTCTGAAAATAAGGCTGTTGGAATTCGCTGTTGAGTTGCTTTTTCCAACTTTCTTCTATCTGTACTTGACTCATGCGGTACGGGCTTTCGCTGTTGGTGTCAAGTATACGAAAAAGGGGGTGAAATTGGCAATGCGGGGGATGCCATCTAGGATGCCATCGCCGATGCCATCCTAGATGGCATCTACGTTTTTGGCAATCCACCTGACACTAAAGCAAATATTCCTCCACTTAGGGAACTTTTCAGAAAAGGAAGTCAGGAATACCACGACGGGCCCTGATCCCGTTTATACCGACAATAAAGTGATTTGGAAAACTATTCCCTTATCTTATGTGGGGTTTTGGAACACAGTATGACTACTACCCGGGGCTTATTTGACAAAAATCCCTCAGAAATCTTATTTTACCAAGAAATTGCCATTGACTCGTAAGGGGTGCTTGCCGGACCTTCTGTCCCCTCCCGGAGGTAACCCGGCAGAGCCATCCCCGAAAAAAAGACCTATGAAACACGCAATCTTGTTTCTTTTCTGCTTTTGTACTTTACCGGTCCTCAGTCAGGGTCAATTTACACCCAACTCCAGCCGGCCCCTTACCATTATCGCAACCGATGGTACCTACAGTGCCAAGGACAGCCCCATAAAGCGGGCACGTGGTGCCGAACCAACTCCTGGACAGCGGTTCTTCGACCCCATTCGTCCATTGGGCATGAAAACGGCCCTTCAGGTCGGGGCCTTCCTCGAACGACCCCTTTACGGGAAAGTGGGCTATTTACTAATCTTTAGCGTCAATGACTCCATTGGAGGCGAACAAGGCATTCTCGAAGTAAATGGCCAGATCGTGAAAGGTGTATACCGTCTGATAAGGCCCATGTCTTCCGCAGAAGAAGAAATACCGGAAGGTGCTACCAAGTATGAAGTGACCGGAACTATTTATTTGTTGGGGGTATCCTGACAATAGTGTTTGTAAGATTGGTGAGAAATAGCTGAGTGCTTACTGGTTGTGTGGTAAGGGTCACAGTGTTTTCAGCAGTGATGCAATACATTTGCTGGTTAGAGAACCAATCTATCCTGCTTCATGTACGTACGCTTGCTGTTCCTGGTTATTATTTTTTCTTTTTTGAATCCGCTTTATGGACAGGAGACCGAAAACTCCGTATTGGCAGCCGATCTGGAATTTCGTCCCCGGTCCGAATTGCGACGAGGTTTTCGGGGTTTACCCGCTCAGGATTCGAAGTGGGCCTTTCTGACCTCCCAACGTGCCCGGTTAAATCTAACCTACGAGCGGCCGGGCTTCCTGGTCAAGACCAGCCTGCAGGACATTCGTTTGTGGGGTGAAGAAGATACTCGCAATGCCAGGGGTTGGGCACAATTCTTTGAGATGTACGTTCAACCCGATTTGTCTGACACCTGGTCAGTACGCATCGGACGGCAAATGGTCAGCTACGATAACGAACGGTTATTTGCCCGAAATAACTGGCGGCAGGCAGGCGGGCAACACGATGCCGTGCGCTTCATGCACCGTCGTGATGGATTTGAAATGGATTTTGTTGGTGCTTTTAACCAATCCGAAAGCCGGAGTTTCGGAACCGCCTACACCCCGAATTTTGAATTCTATAAAGTATTATTGGCTCATTTGCTCACAACAGACCTGTCGGATCAGGTGGCATTGACCCTCATCAATTTCGGAGACGGGTACCAGGATCCGGTCGATCAATCCGATACGCATTTCAAATGGACCCACGGTGGCCGCCTGCGCTATGCGCAACATAATATTTTACTTACCGGAGCTGCCTACTACCAACATGGTAAAGTCGCCACTGGTGCCGACCACAATGCTTATTATCTGGAAGTAGAAGGAGAGTGGCAGCCGACGCAACAATACCGCCTTAAGCTTGGGGTGCAAATGCTAAGCGGGGATGCCGACCCGACCGATAAGGAAAGCCGCGGGTTTCTGGCGCAATACGGAGCTTTTCACCGGCATAACGGACAGTTGGATTTTACCGAACGTCTGGTGCGTACCCGCCAAAACCCGGGGCTGCAGAACCCATACCTTATTCAGGACTTTTGGTTTGGTGAGAAATACCAATTCTCATGGGAAAACCACTTGTTAGCCACCGAAGCTCAGCGCACGAAACGTGCAGGAGGGGCTGAGGTACCCCTCGACAAATTATATGCCTGGGAGAATGATTTTCACTTCTTTTATCAGGCCAATGCTTATACCCGGGTTGAGCTCGCCTATATGTTCCTGATCAGTGGTGAAACGGTGGCATTTCTGCCAATAGGCGCAGGAGGCGATTCCGGTGAATGGTCCCAATTTGCCTACCTCCAGGTAACCTGGACACCCGAACTATTTCGCTGGAGACACGGCAAATAGATTGGGCGAATTAAAGCTCCGCTTGGTCTAAAGTAGATGGCAATTTTGGCAGGGAAATACTATATTATCAAGCAATAACATAAAAATAACTGCAAACCATGAGTGACCAAAAGTCTTTAAAAGATCGCTGGAACGACCAATTAGCTGACTGGAAAAAGAATATGGATGAACTGGCTGTCCAGTTTTCCCTCGGCAAAAAAGAGGCCCGTGATGAATTTGATCGCCAAAAAACACGTCTTCAGGAATGGCTGGCTTCCAAACAGCCCATGTTGGATGAGATCCAGGAGGATTTCCGTGAGGAAGTGGCCGAGTTAAAAGAGGATTTCAATGATCTTCGCCAGCGTCTCAGTCGCAAGACTCCCGACTCACCGGAAGACCTGGAACGGGAGAAAGAAGCCCTCTCCGCTCAAATGGACACGATCCAGGACAAAGCCGAAAGCCTCGAGGATAAATCTGAAGGTAAAACCCAGGACTTCGCTTCCGATCTTTCCAATCGCATGAGTATGTTCGGTACTCGCCTGGAGGCCCTGGCCCGCAGTGCCCGGGAAGAAGCTAAGGAAGAGTGGGCCGAACTCAAAGAAGAATCCGGCGAAGCTATCCAAAAGCTCAAGAAAAAATCGGCCGAGATATCCGAAGAAGCTAAAGAGGAATGGCAAGAATTCCGTCAGGAGGCAAGGTCCTTTCTGAAACGAATGCGGGATAAGATTAAGTAACAGGTCTGAGGTTTGAGGTATGAGGTTAGGTTAGAGGTAACCTCAAACCCCAAACCTCAAACCTCATACCTGTTTACTATCTGTTAATTACGTTTTTGAACTTCGGCCGGCGAGGCTGTACATCACC
>JASBTH010000386.1 GCA_030148525.1 Saprospiraceae bacterium
GCCAGGGCCAGACGCCAATCACAGAACTGGCGGTGCAGGTCGGCCAGCATTTTGGCAGCAGCTTGACTGGATCGGTGAATATCGGTGCGCTCGTCGAGCGTGTCGGAAACGATAAGGCCGTAGTAGCGAGCCGTGGCGGGCATGAATTGCCACCAGCCACGGGCACCGGCCGGGCTCACGGCATCGCCCTGGATACCTGATTCGACCATGGGCAGGTACTTGAGTCCTTCGGGGAGTCCGTTTGCTTGTAGGTAATTAGAAAAGGTGGGAAAGTAGTCGAGACCGCGTCCGAGTAGTTTAGCCGTTTCGTTACGGCCACGGGTGGTATAGTCCAGAATGTATCGTTCGATCAGAGGATCCTGGTCGACAACGCTCGGAAGCTCGGCTACGCGCACGAGGTTACCTACATCGGTGCCAAGCGACAGTTCCCCGGAAAAAGCATAGCTAAGTGTATTCCCTGATAACAGAAAAAGCAGGCAGACTACAAACTTCAGGTGTTGCTTTGGTGACATTATTCTTGGGTTTTATGGTGCCGGTTATAAAGCTTGACACCATTCGGTTTTGGGCGTTCCTGTTTTCTTCGTGTTGATTTGGGGTGTTTTCTTTTGGCGAAGTACTGTGGGGCATAGCACCGGGGAGCGTGAATAAAAGCACGCTTTTGTCGCCAATTGCAATAGGGGGATCGTGAAACAACCGGACGCAAAAAGGGGGGGATCGGATTCCGTAGAATCAGATGGTAGGTACGTCCTTTTAGGTATGTGTTAGCCTGTGTTCCTAATAAATGTACTGATTTTTCCTATATAAAGTTGCAGTTTTAGCCGGAAAATCTTCCAACAAGGTGCGTGCGTGCGGTATGGAAATCAAGGTGAGTGGTTGGTTTGGAGGAGGGAAGTGTATTGGGTGAGGTGGCGAAATGCCTAAACTCAAATAAATTTATATTATTTTTATTTGAAAAGATAGCAATTGTAAGTTGCTGGTTAAATAGCTAATAAGGACATTTACAATATAGTGTAAAATAAATAATATAAATTTATTTACATTGTTAGTGATATTACACCAGTTGTGTTTCTCGCAAATATTTTCATTAAAAAAACCGGCCCGCATGGGCCGGTTTTTTTAATCAGTTTAATACCATCCGGCTCCCAAATTCCGGAAAGGCCAGGGAATACGGACCAGGATCAGCAACAGACCGATGAGGTAAAACCAAAAAGTCTTTTTGAACTTAGCGATATCCGTAGTGGCGCGTTTGGCACGACTGTATCCCATAGTGATCAGGACAATAGCGATCAACATGAGGGTAATGTGCTCGACCGTATAAAACCGAAGCATGGTATTTCCCATCACGTCGCCCGAAAAACGAACCTTGGGACTGATGAAATATAATACCAGACCCAGGATCAATTGAATGTGGGTAAAGATCAACGCGAACAGGCTAAACCGTTTATCATTTGCCGTATAGGGTTTATTACCCTGCCACTTGGATAAGCTGGAGAAAATGGCCAGTACTAAAAAAAGTAATACCAACCAGCGAAGGCCGGAGTGAGCAGAAACAAGTATTGGATACATAGATTGTCTTTTTGTATGTGTGGTAGATTTATTATCGACCCATGTGCACCAATAATACGGAAATATCCGAAGGTGATACGCCACTAATTCGGCTGGCCTGCCCGATCGTTCGCGGACGGAGGCGGGTTAGTTTCTCACGCGCCTCGGAAGACAGGCTTTTGAGGTCCTCATAAACGATCTGATCACTCAGGCGGACTTCCTCCAGCCGGTTCATCTTCTCTACCAATTCCTGCTCCTTGCGGATATACCCCTCGTACTTCATCTCGATCTCGGCCGTCTGAATATCCTTGGGTTGGTAGGCCGATAGAAATTGGTTGAGTTCGGGCAACACTTCCCGCAATTTAGACAAGGTAATGTGTGGACGCAGGAGTATGCCCTTCAACTTAACTGATTGCTTTAGTTCGGCACTACCTATGGCATTCAAAAAGCCATTTAGCTGATCGGGTGTAATACTGGCATTGCGCAGATACTTTTCGATTTCCTTGCCGGCCTGTACCTTCTCCACTACTTTTTCCATGCGCTCTTCCATACCTTCCATGCCGATCTGTACGGCCAGAGGGGTGAGGCGCACATCGGCATTATCCTGACGCAGCAGTATGCGGTACTCAGCCCGGGAGGTAAACATGCGGTAGGGCTCTTTGGTACCCTTATTGACCAGATCATCGATCAATACGCCAATGTAGCCTTCCGAACGCTTGAGGATGAAGGGCTCTTTGTCGCGGATAGCCAGGTGTGCGTTAATACCCGCCATCAATCCCTGACAGGCGGCTTCCTCGTAACCAGTGGTGCCATTAATTTGTCCGGCAAAAAAGAGGTTTTTGACCAGACGGGTTTCCAGGTTAATACCCAATTGGGTGGGCTGGAAGAAGTCGTATTCAATGGCATAGCCCGGGCGGAACATCTTCACGTTCTCGAAGCCGGGGATCAATTTTAGCGCCCGGTACTGTACGTCTTCGGGCAATGAACTGGAAAACCCATTCACGTAAATCTCACAGGTCTCCCATCCTTCGGGTTCCACAAAGATCTGATGGCGGTCCCGTTGGGCAAAGCGATCGATCTTATCCTCGATCGAGGGGCAGTAGCGCGGGCCCTGTGCCTGGATGCGCCCCGTAAACATAGGCGACCGATCAAAGCCCGTGCGTAACACTTCGTGTACATCGGGATTGGTATAGGTTACGTGGCAGGGGATCTGCGTATCGGGCCGTTCGGTATCGAGGTAGCTGAACCGGCCCGGATCCTCATCGCCCGGCTGCACTTCCATTCGCTCGTAATCGAGGGAGCGCCCGTCGACCCGTGGAGGGGTACCCGTTTTCATGCGCCCCGCCTCAAAGCCCAGCTCTACCAATTGTTCGGTGATGCCTTTAGCGGCCCGCTCACCGGCCCGGCCACCGCCAAACTGCTTTTCTCCGATGTGGATGACACCGTTGAGAAACGTACCACTGGTCAGGATCACGGCATCACTTTCGATTTCCATACCCATGCCGGTGTACACTCCTTTCACCTGGCCCTCCTTGACGACCACGCCGGTCACCATTTCCTGCCAGAAGTCGATATTGGGGTGGGCCTCCAGCATCATGCGCCATTTGTGCGCAAAGAGCATGCGGTCCGATTGGGCCCGGGGGCTCCACATCGCAGGGCCCTTCGACATATTAAGCATCCGAAACTGGATCATGGTACTGTCCGTCACAATGCCCGAATAGCCTCCAAGGGCATCTACCTCACGTACGATCTGGCCCTTGGCAACTCCGCCCATAGCCGGATTGCAGGACATTTGGCCGATCGTATTCATATTCATCGTGACGAGGAGCACCTTAGATCCCATATTGGCAGCCGCAACGGCTGCTTCACTGCCGGCGTGTCCGGCTCCTACGACGATCACATCATATTTTGGAAACATAGTACCTATCGGTTCTGTGCTGATTATCAAGTCGATAAAAGTGGTGCAAAAATAGGCATTCCGGCACTCTCATGCCAGCAATGATTGCAGGATATGGAACAACAAATAGTAAGAATTCGTTCTTATCTTGAGCTTTATGACAACAGCGTTACTGAAATCGCTATAAATCTCATCCGCGAATAACATATTCACCCCATGCGCAAACTACTCGAAACCGAACAGAAAGCACTCGAAATTAACCTCGACCCCGCCATCTACGGCACCTTTGCCGAGATCGGTGCCGGGCAGGAAGTGGCCCGCTATTTTTTTCAGGTGGGGGCCGCGGCCGGCACCATCGCCAAAACCATGTCGGCCTACGATAAGGTGTACTCCGATCAGATCTACGGGCCCGAACCCACCGGCCGCTACGTCTGCGAATCGCGTCTTTACCGCATGCTCGACCACGAGTACAGCCTGATGGATGACCGCCTGCAACAGGAGCGGCCCGACACTATGTTCTTCGTATTCGCCGATACGGTTTCGGCCATTAACTACCAGCGTACCATTCGTGGAAACGGCTGGCTGGGCATCCGTTTTCAGATGACTCCCAATGGCCAACCCAATGACCTGGTGCTGCACGTGCGTATGCTCGACAACAGCAACCAACTCCAGCAACAGGCCATTGGTATTTTGGGGGTTAACCTCATCTATGCCTGCTACCGCTATAAAAAGGAACCCGAAGCCATGATGGAAAGCCTCATGGACAATCTGCGCGGACGGGTCAAAGTGGATATGGTACGTCTTACCGGCCCCGACTTCGATGATATCGACAATCGCCTGCTGAGTCTGTACATGGTGAAGCACGGCCTGACCGACGTGGCCATGTTTGGTCCCGATGGTCGTAATCTCCACGGATCAGAGTTTTTGTATCGCAAGGATGTGATGATCGTTCGGGGGAGCTTTCGCCCGCCTACCCTGGTCAATATGGATATGCTGGAGTCGGGCTACCAGCAATTCCGCAACGAGCCGGACCGGTCGCCTAAAAAGAGCTACCTGCTCACCGAAATCACTCTCGACAACTTGCGCTCAGAGGGAGACCTGGACGAAAAAGACTTCCTTGACCGCGCTGAACTACTCAACTCCATGGGGCAAACGGTGCTGATCACCAGCTGCCAGGAACAACACAAAATTGTTGAATACCTGTCCGACTTTAAAGTGCAAAAGGTAGGACTGGTGATGGGGGTACAAACCCTGCTGGAACTCATCGATAATAAGTACTACCAAAATATGGATGGCCGCCTGTTGGCAGCCTTCGGGGATTTCTTCACGAAAGACGTGAAAATCTACACCTATCCGGCTCTGCAGGAAGGCAGCGAAGAACTTATGACTGCGCAGAACCTGCCTTTGCCGGAAGGCGTAAAATTCCTTTATCGCCACCTGGTGGAGAACAAACAGATCGTGGATATTGAAGGCTTCAATGCCGATATTCTCCACATCTTCTCCAAGGAGGTACTGCGCCAGATTCGGGCGGGCCGCGCCGGCTGGGAGAATATGGTGCCACCCAAGGTGGCGCGGATCATCAAAGAGAAGTTCCTGTTCGGCTACCCGGTCGAGCAAATGGAATTCGAGTATTGATAAGACGGCTTCCCATTCTTGTTGGGTGGAAAAGCTAAGTCGATATGGAAACAGCCGTTTCCCAACAAGAATGGGAAGCGGATAGGCTCAAGCCCCGAAAAAAGAAGGAACCGGCGACCCCCATGATGGAGCCAGCGGTTCCTTGAGGAAGCGGGAGGTTGGGTATAGACTTTTTCGCAAAGGGTATATGCACATGGCCCAACCTCCCGGTAAAGGGTAGAAAGTAGAGGGTATAGGGACTTCAGCAAGTCCTTTTACACTCTATGATCGCCGAAATACCCAAAATAGTCTACCGAACTACCAGCTTCCGTGCTATCACTCCCTGTGTCGATTCCAGGTGTACAAAGTACATGCCTGGTTGAACTCCGCCCAGGGGCAGGGCAACGCGTTGGCTGCCGGCCGACCAGGTTAGGGCTGGCAGTCGTGCGTATGTTTTCCCATCCAGACCAATGATGGCTACCGACCAGTCACCGGCTTTTTGCAGAGATAGCTCCAGCCAGGCCTCGTCCCGGGCAGGGTTAGGTTGAATCCGGATGTTCTCAAGTCCCAATGAAAGGTTGTTCGTACTGACGATATCGTCACATACCGCACTCTGGTCGGGATTGGCTACTTCGGGGCAGTTGTCCAGATCATTGCGGATACCATCACCATCGATGTCGTTATCGCATACATCACCAATACCGTCCTGATCCTGATCAGCCTGATCCGTATTAGTGGTGAGCGGACAATTATCAACGGCATTGCTGACTCCATCGCCGTCACCATCGGCCTCCGGTTCGCAGGTGTCACCCGTACCGTCCTGATCGGTGTCGGACTGATCGGGATTCGGAACAAAGGGGCAGTTGTCGACATCATTAGGTACGCCGTCGCCGTCAATATCCATATCACAGAGGTCGCCGATGC
>JASBTH010000393.1 GCA_030148525.1 Saprospiraceae bacterium
AAGAATTCCACCGTGCCCGCATTATTGTAGTTGACAGCCTTTCCGAGGCGCAGCGCATAATCGTACAAGCGATCACGGGTTTCCTGAGCGATGGTGACGCAGGGAGCCACCTCCACCACTTTCTGAAAACGCCTCTGTACCGAGCAGTCCCGTTCGTAAAGATGCACTATGTTTCCGTGCCGGTCGCCGAGCAGCTGAACCTCAATGTGCTTGGGTTCCTCAATGAATTTCTCCAGGAATACCGTTCCGTCGCCAAAAGCCGTGAGGGCTTCCCCTTTGGCTTCTTCGTATTCACCTGCCAGTTCTTTTTCCGAGCGGACTACCCGCATACCGCGACCACCGCCGCCCGAAGCGGCCTTAACAATCACCGGATACCCGATGCGTTGGGCTTCCCGCAAAGCGATATCGGCATTGGTAAGTGGCTCCCGGCTATCTTCAATAAGTGGCACATCGACCTCCCGCGCCAGGGTTTTAGCAGCCACCTTATCACCCAGGCGCTCCATAACTTCCGGATCGGGACCAACAAAGGCAATGCCTTCCTCCCGGCAACGACGAGCGAAGCGGACATTTTCCGAAAGGAAACCATAACCCGGGTGAATAGCATCCACCTGGTTGTCTTTCGCTATCTGGAGGATAGTCTCTATATCCAGGTAGGGCTTTAAGGGATCATCCTTAGCACCAATCTGATAGGCTTCGTCGGCTTTATAGCGGTGCAGGGAATAGCGGTCTTCATAAGTGTAAATGGCTACCGTGCGAAGTTTCAATTCGGAAGCAGCTCTCAATACGCGAATAGCGATTTCGCCCCGGTTGGCTACGAGGAGTTTACGGAACGTGCGGAGGTCGTTCGACATGGAGAAAGTTTAAAGGTTACACAGATACACCTGAATCGTCAGGTATAGATGGCAGGGCAATGGATGGGAAAATACGTAATCTTAATTCACTGTACAAGTGCCCGTTCAAGGAAGAATGGCGTTCACCTCGACGGTACCACCCAGGGCGGGAAAAGAGAAGCTGTCACCAGCCGAAAACTGGTGACTGATCTGGTAAGCTCCGTCTTTGGGTTTACGGAAAATAAGTATCAGATCATTGACCAGATCGACTATCCAGTATTCAGGAACAGCTGCCTTGGCGTACAATTCCTGCTTGATCTGCGAATCCTTTCCCAGGGAGGAATCAGCTACTTCAACGACTAAAAGCACCTCTTCAGCATTTGGCAGTGCAATTGGTGTTTTGCGTTCATCTTTTTTCAGTATAGCCAAATCTGGTTCAGGTAGTGAAAGCTGGTCTAATTGTAAAGGGTTTTGAACACTAATTATGACCTCGTCATAAAAAGGTGCAAACAAGCTAGTAAGTGCATTTACGCAGTTAACATGTCGAATTCCGATCGGACTCATCTGAATCATTTTACCCGCTAATAATTCCACGCGGTCGTCCTCAGTCAGTATACCGACCTCAACCATGCGCTGGTATTCCTCCACGTGCAATAAGCGTTGTTGTAATTCGAGAGCCATAATGGGTACAATATGCATTTTTTAAACAAGCGATGCCAGGCTGATGTTGCTGAGTACTCTGTAACCTAAGTAACTTTAATTCATGGCTTTGCCTTTTGGCAAAATGCCCTACCCATATTTTCAAATAACTTAGATTACAGAGTACGAAGTGGTATAGATGACCTAATCCAGCAGGTATTCGATATCCCCGCGGCTGAACTCGGTCTTGCGGACATTGTCGATGATATCCTCAGCCAGTCTGGACTTACGTTCCTGAAGCTTTAATATTTTCTCTTCAATGGAATCCTTAGTGATGAATTTAACGGCGATCACATTCTTGTCCTGTCCGATCCGGTGGGCACGGGCGATAGCCTGCTGCTCGGTTGTGGGGTTCCACCAGGGATCGAGGATGAACACGTAATCAGCTGCGGTGAGGTTAAGCCCGGTACCGCCCGATTTAATAGAAATAAGAAAGGACTGCACATCTTTTTCCCCTTCAAATTTTCGGATCTGGGCCTCCCGCTGGGCCGAGGTCAAGTCACCGGTAAGCCAGGAAAAATCTTGTTTCCTGGCGGTGAATTCCTCCCTGAACAGATTCAGGTATTTCACAAAAGAACTAAAGAACAGCGCCTTGTGGTCAGACCTGCGAATGACGTCCCAATGCTCCAGGATATCCATCATCTTACCACTGTCCCGCTCGTAAGCGGGATTGACCAGGCGTGGATGATTAACGATCTGCCGCAGTTTGGTCAGCGATTGCAATACCAGGATACGGTACTTGGGATTATTCTCATCGTAGTTTTCCAGCAGGTAATTACGGGCTGCCGATTTCTCCCGTTCGTACATCCGCTTTTGCTCCTTAGTCATCTCGGAATAGAAAATCTTGGTGCTGAGCGGCGGAAGATCACGGGCCACTTCCTCTTTGGTGCGTCGCAATAAATAGGGGGCTACCAAGCCGCGCAAGCGAATTTTTTTCTCTTCTACCTGGTGCTTTTCGATGGGCGTAATAAACTCCTTTTTGAAAAAGGAAAACCCTCCTAACAGGTTGGGATTGATAAACTGCATCTGCGACCACAGGTCCGACAAACTGTTTTCGATGGGCGTACCACTCAGGGAGATTTTATGCTGGCCCTGCAGGCGGTTGATCGCCTTAAACACCTTGCTTTCCCGGTTTTTGATCTGCTGGCTTTCGTCGAGCACAATGTATTCGAACTCCATCTCTTCCAGTACCTCCACATCCCGCAGAGCCGTCTGGTAAGTCGTCAGAATCACATCGTAGCGCCGGATGATGCGGGCATCCTTCTGGCGTTTTTGTCCCACGTGCTTATAGACAGTCAGCTGGGGCGCAAATTTGTGGATCTCGCTTTCCCAGTTGAATACCAAAGATGCCGGCAAAATAATGAGCGCCTGGAGGGGCTGTAAAAAGGATTCATCCTCCGCCGGAGCATTAAAGATATCCAATTGGACTGCCTGGTCTGATTTATTCTCTGCTTGCTCTGTTTCTTGCTGGCGGATTGCCTTTTGATTGCGTGCGTGCAATAAAACCGTGATAGTCTGTAGGGTTTTACCAAGGCCCATATCATCGGCCAGGCAGGCCCCGAGTTCATTCCGGTATAATTGAATGAGCCATTTCACTCCTTCCAACTGGTAGGGCCGCAAATCGGCCTGTAGTCCCTCGGGGACCGTAAAATCGATCTCTTCGAGGTTTTCAGTAACCTCCGTTTCATCGGATATACCCAGCTCTTCCAGGAGCGTAAACTGGCTTTTGCTCAACTTTAGTTGATTGCCTTCCGATTTGGCAAATTGCATTAATGATTTATACCGGTTCATCCACTCCAGAGGAATCAGAAAGAAGGTCCCGTTGGGCAATGGGAACAGGCGATCATTATTACGGATGTATTTTGCCAGTTTTTTAAACGGGAAGGAATGTTCTCCGATATTGACCTGGCCGTAGATATCGAACCAGTCGTTTTCTTTTTCGGAGGTAAGATCCAGCGTGGCTTTGTGCAGGTAGAGTGGCTGCTCATTTACCTGGCTGTCTTCCACAAAAAAACCCTGGTTTTCCAGGCTAACACGGTTGTTGGCCAACCATTCGGCCATATACCATGGATTTTCGGAGGTATCGTCCTGAGTCTCAAATAAAGCGCCTATTCTATTTACCAGTCCTGCCCGTTTAATCTTTTCCACGAAGATTGTTTCTGCCTCCTGTTCCCGACGAACTTGTATGATGCGGACATCCTCTTCAAATTCCAGCGTGGTTCGCTTCTTTCGAGGATCGTTCCATTCGAAGTCGGCATGGGTATATTCCATGCGAGCCGCTAAGCGGATCACCCCATCGAAGGGAGACTCCACCACCGACAGCCGGCATTTTTGAAGTTTATCAAAGTACACTACATCAAAGCCTTCCGCTTCGATATCCAGTTTTGCAGCCACCTTGAGAATGAATTTCTGGAAATAGGTTTTCACCTGTTTTTGGGGTATGCGAACCTCGTCGCGAGAGCGAAAAGGCTTTACCATATTTCCATTGATATGGTTCACAGAATACAGGCAATAATCGATGATCACCCAAGCGGGATGATTACATACGGGAACGACCTCATGTTCGCTGAGTCGCCACTCCCGCCCTTCCCCCGACAGACGCAACCGGTACAAAACACTATCCGCCGTTTTTTGAAAGGACAATTCGGGCTGCAGTGGTTGTGAGCGCGTTTCCAATAAGAAGTCCTTGACCAGCACTTTGCGTTCCACATGCCAAGTCAGCGGATACCCATCGTCAACCACAGCAGTTAGCAACACATCCAATTGACGATGCACAAAACTGAACAGGCTTTTCTTGACGTCATCGTCTTGCAGCAGCCTTTCCAGCGAGCGTACTTTTCGCTTGGGAGGCGAGAATTTTTTTTCCAGGTATTTGACCTGCAATTCATCGACGACCGTAAAAAGTTTTCGTCGTTTATCGGTAAGCTCCAGGCCAAAACTTCCCACCGTGTCACTGGTGGCCCGTTGCTTGATGTGGGCGAGGTACCCATCGCGATCAAGCGTAACGATATAAGCAGTAGGAAGGTATAACCCCTCGGCCGCTTCACTGAGGTTGAAAACGATTTTATAGGTTGTCTGCCGGTCGGGCTGAATATCAAACATAGTGTAGGTCGTTCGACAAAAAATTATCCTTCTCTGACAACTTTTGCGGCAAATGCTTTTGCGAAAAGACATACGACCATGGTGAGTAGGACTTTTCGCGAAAGCATTTGCATCAAGGCGCGGAAATTGTCAGAGAACCAAAATTATTAGGTCCTGGGCGCGTAAAACGCATTAATCTTATCGGCAAGCACCCGGCTATGCCCTGCTTTGGATTCAAAAGACCATCCCGCAATATGAGGCGTCAGAACGGTTCGTTCCGATTGCCGCAAGTATTGGAAGGGTTCCGGCAGTGTATCCGGCTGCAGTGCAGAGAAGGACATTTCTTCGTATTCGATGACGTCCAGGGCCGCACCCAGCACTTTTCCATTCTTCATGGCCCGAACCAAATCAGCAGTGTGCAGAACGGTTCCCCGGGCGGTATTCACCAGGTAAATATTTTTGGCGAAAGCCTCTAAAAAGGAAGCATCTACGAAGTAATGGTTCTCCGGAGTGTACGGAATATGGATACTGATAATATCGCTTTCTTTCTGCAGGGTCGGCAGATCAACTGCCCGCGCAAAAGCATCACCATGGTCCTGGCGGTATTTATCGTACGCCAGCACTTCCGCCTCAAAACCGCTTAATCTTTTGGCGAAAGCCATACCCATATTGCCGTAGCCAATGATTCCGACGGTTTTGCCCCTGATCTCCGTACCACGATTACCCTCCCTTATCCAGTCGCCGGCACGTACTTCCCGGTCGGCAATTGCCAAACGGTTCATCAGCATTAAGAGCATACCCACTGCGTGTTCGCCAACCGTATCGCGACTACCCTCCGGAGACGTAAATACCTCGATCCCGCGCTCGGCACAACCTTCCAGGTCAATGTGTTCCGTACCGACCCCCAGGCGAGCTATCCACTGCAAGGCAGGAGCTGCTTCCAGTAAGGACCGATCAATGCGCAAACGTGAGCGAACTACCATACCGACACAGTCCTCCAGCACATCCGGGAGGTCTGTTCGGGGGGTCTTGTAATGAACCACCGGATCTAAACCCATGTCTTTCAATGCGTTAATCAATACCGGAAAGGGCTCATCAAGAAGCAATACTTTTTGTAATCGTTGCATACGAAAACCTGGTAATCAGGACAGAATTGTAAATATGCAAAGGTGCATTTACTATTGCAACTGATGGGGGTGAATTATATTCGACTCGAAGTGGTTTGGTGTCCCAGCACGAAGCACTGCGTAGCAAAACCACTCCCTTGTCGGTATAATATCCGGTTAACTTATCAAGTTATGGGGATCAGAAGCGCTCCGTTCCGGGCAATGCGGTGCGGGGATAACGCTCTTTTACCTGTACGGAACGAAC
>JASBTH010000401.1 GCA_030148525.1 Saprospiraceae bacterium
AGTGATGCTCATTCAATCTAAATACGATTCGCCCTACTTCTTTTCGGCCCAGGTATTCCAGGAGGAGTTTTCCATGGAAATGGTGGAATTGCAACAAGTATACCGCCAGGAAAGCCGCTTGTTTCTTCGTCTGCTCGAGGCCGTCCGACTCAACCGCATGGATTACGATGACCTGGAGGAACTCAACCAGCGGCACATGTCGAAATTTGAGCCCGAAGATTTCTATATCACCCTCACTGCCCGCAACGCTACGGCCGACGGTATCAACCAACGGGAACTGCAACGCCTGCCCCACGTGGAGGAAACCTACCTCGCCAAGGTGACCGGCAATTTCAAACCCAGCCTCTTCCCTACCGAGTCCGCCCTCAAACTCAAGGAAGATGCTCAGGTCATGTTTATCAAGAACGACCCTGACAAACGCTTCGTCAACGGTACCATAGGCAAGGTGTCCGAGCTGTCACCGGATGGCATTAAGGTGACCGTCCTGAACTCCGAAGGCCAGGTGGAAGTGATCGACCTGGCCCCCATGGACTGGGAGATCCTCAAATACAAACCCAGTAATGAGGATCCCAATAAAATCGATACGGAAACGGTAGGCACCTTTACCCAGTATCCGCTGAAACTCGCCTGGGCCGTTACCATCCACAAAGCCCAGGGAAAAACCTTCGACAAGGTGATCATCGATATGGGTCGCGGTGCCTTTGAGCACGGCCAGACTTATGTCGCCCTGAGCCGCTGCCGAACCCTGGAGGGCATTGTATTAAAGAAACCGCTTCAGCCCCGCGATGTAATGACCGATCCACGGATCGTGGAATTCTACGAACAACAGATATAGTCAGGTGTGAGGTGTGAGGTTTGGGGTAAGAGGTAAATCGGAAATTACTCGGCCTACTCCGTGAAACGCTGTGTAACTCCATGGTTATTTGGCGTAGAGACTGGAAGGGAACGGAGGGACTACAGCGACTTAAGGGATTTGCCCGAGCCGGGTTATCTCGTTGTGCTTGATTGCTGTATCTCTGCTCTTTCCTGCGTGGAGCGTGGCCCTCCTTCGTCCGTACGGACTTCGGGGGGCGGACCGGGAGAGAACGAGGTGACGGTTACTGACTTCACTCCCACCGCTAAAGCGGGTGGGCTTAAACGGCCGACTACAAGCTACCAAACTTCCCAAAAAACACTTATCTTTTAAGATTGAAAT
The DNA here is from genome assembly GCA_030148525.1 of Saprospiraceae bacterium. Taxonomy (GTDB): domain Bacteria; phylum Bacteroidota; class Bacteroidia; order Chitinophagales; family Saprospiraceae; genus DT-110. Next base: position 1,196 of record JASBTH010000401.1, read on the forward strand.
ATTATTGGGCGATCCACCCGCCTTTCATCGTAAAATAGCGACTTATGGCAAAAGGAAAACGAAAAGCGCGCCAGGCGGCCCGCGAACGTAAAGAAGCCAAACGCGTCATGACCATTACCGTGGTTTCAACCGTTGTACTTATTGTACTCCTGTACATCATGTATACGAACGCTACGTAAACAACTCAAACCTATCCGTCCAAAAAGTCATGGTTACACCTTGTAGCCATGACTTTATTATTGGGAAAAAGGACCATAACTAATGATGAGCTGACCGGACCGCAGCTGGTCGGTAACCACCTTCAGGGTATCTTGCTGACTGCGGTGATTGGGATAGTCCGGGCTGCCCAGCACGATCTCGGGTACATTCGCGCCGACTTCGGTCACCGGATTTTTTCCCGCTTCCTTTAGGTAAAGCGGCAGACTTGATGGTCCCGATAGCCAGGTCGAATCGATCAGTACGTCGGTGCGGTCGGTTCCGATTTGATCCAGCTGATCGACCACTACCCGGGATACCCGGCGGCCTTCCCATAACGGAAACACCTGTAACCAGAACAAGCTGGTAGCGAGTAATCCGGCCAGTGCCATCCCACCCACTACAAAACGCCAGTTGTATCCGTACAAACCAATTACAGCCGCAAAGCTGAGCATCCAGTATACCGCGCTAAAGGCCATTCCAGACCGAAAGCCAGTGCCCCGGAATTCAAAAAAACCACCCAGCATCAAGAGCATAGCCACAAAGAAAAAACCGATCAAATGCAGTAACATGATCGTCTTGACGATGTTGCCGTGAGGATAGTTTTTACGAAAGTAATCGCTAACATGCTTACCAGTCAAGAGGGCAATACCTCCCAGTACAGCCGGTGACTGCACCAACAGGCAAATGACAATCCAGCTCAGTACCAGGATGGACCATTCCTCCCGCTTGCGGGCCTTTTGTATACTATCCCAGAGGCCGGCTCCAAAGAACCCCAAAAAAGGCAAGGCACTGAGAGTAACGCCCAGTGCAAAAATCCACCAGGCGGTACGTCCCCAACCCAGGTACTGGCCGGGTGCCAGCCAATTCAGTCCATCGGTCAAATACAGAGCCAGAACCGAAACTCCGGCAAAAAACCAGGGGTGCAATTGGATCAATCGGCGCCCCTGTGGATGGATAAATACCAAGGCTACGGGAAACAGTATCCACAGTAACAGACTTGAAACAGGGTCGAGCCAAATGCTGAGTAATATGGCTCCGTATACCAATAAGCGGTAGGGGGCTCCCGGCTTCTTCAAAAAAGCAATGACTCCCAGAATACCGATGAAATGGATGGCCAGCAGCCAGGCGTCGCCGCTACCAAAGTGCCCCAGTGTCGATAGGCCGAAGGTACTCATGAGCACCAACAAGCCGTGCAGAATGGTATTTATTCCGAAAAGGCGCTTTCCCAACAAGTAGAATACCACCAGGGCCAGAACCAACCAAATGATGCTGGGCAAGCGCAGCCCAAGACCGGAAAGGTTATCGGCAGCACCGGTGATGCGGGCCAGATCGACCAGGACCAAACCGGATTCTCCCGATTGTGCTCGTTCCACAATTTGCGTTTCAGCTCCCGCCCAGATCAGAGCAACATCACTCATCAGAAAGAGATTGATCAGGCAAAGCAGACCAGCAAAAGCGACAAACGTCCAGTTTCGGACCAGGTAATCCATAGGTAGTTTTTTCCGGCTCAATGGGAAGCACTTGTGGATAAATCCAGGTTTTTCCCTA
>JASBTH010000404.1 GCA_030148525.1 Saprospiraceae bacterium
ACGGTTAATGCTACACGGGGGACGGCTTACGGCATGATTTGGGGAATTGGGGATTTGGGGAATTGGGGATTTGGGGATTTGGGGAATTGGGGATTTGGGGATTTGGGGATTTGGGGAAAACTGCACCTAAAAAACTGAAGAACAAATCTTTAATTAAAAATTAAACACTAAAAATTAAAAATTTCCGTCGAGCGTGAAGCGTCAAATTCCGTACCTTCCCGAAAAATTGAAATTATGAACTTCGTCGATAAAACCGTGCTCGTTACCGGAAGCTCCCGGGGAATTGGAAAGGCTACTGCGTATGCTTTTGCGGAAGCGGGCGCAAAGGTAGCCATTCACTACCACAGTAACCAGGAAGCAGCATTAGCTACCCTGAACGAATTGCCCGGTGAGGGCCATTTGCTGGTAAAAGCCGATGTTGGCAATCCCGCTCAGGTGCACGATTTGGTGCAGGAATGTGTGCGCGAATGGGGGCAGATCGACATCCTGATCAATAATGCCGGAATCTTCCTGCCCCACCCGATCGACGAAGTCGACTACCAGGAGTGGCAGGCGGCCTTCACGAAGACCTTGAACACCAACCTGACCGGAGCGGCTAACCTTTGTTATTGCGTAGCCCAGGGTATGATGGAGCGCGGCCAGGGCCGCATTATTAACGTGACTTCCAGGGGGGCCTTCCGGGGCGAACCCGAGCATCCGGGTTACGGAGCCAGCAAAGCCGGCCTGAACGCTTTAAGCCAGTCGCTGGCCCTGAAGCTGGGAAAATTCGGTATCAGTGTGTACGCCATTGCCCCCGGGTTTGTAGAAACCGATATGGCCGGGCGCATCCTGAGCAGCCCGGCGGGTGAGGATATACGGCAACAAAGTCCGCTCGGACGGGTAGCAAAACCGGAAGAAGTAGCCTACGCCATCTTATTTTATGCCTCCGAAAAGGCGAAATTCCTGACCGGAGGTATTCTCGATGTGAACGGTGCCTCCTATTTGAGGTCCTGATTGCAAAACTATGACTGACAAAAAACCATCCACTCCGGAGAAATACGTTGCTTCCCTGTCGGAAGAACGCAGGGAAGTAATAAATAAGAGCGTGTTTGGGAGTTATCCTTTGGACTGCAAATGTCTATTATACCGACAACGAAATCAGATTCCATTGTAATCTGGAACTATTATCGTAAGATTACGTATACAAATAGGATTACCCCAAAAGCTGAACACAACTATACCGACAACGAAGTGGTTTTGCTACGCAGTACTTCGTGCTGGTGTCCCAAACCACTTCGTTGTTGAGTATATACTTGCGTAAAAAGGTTGGGCAGGGCCCAAACCTTTTTGGAAGCGTTATAACCACCTGGCAACCATGTCAAAACCTGCTCGTTCTGTGGTTTTTTGGCATATTTGCCTTTTCTGCCCGGCGTGAAACCGCATCTGTTTCAATATAAATGAAATGGGTACGTAGGATATGGTACTCTATGTATTTCAACCCTTTTGCTATTCCCGTTTTCCTGGCGATGGTTATCACCTTGTTGTTGGCCATTTATTGTTTTGGCCGCCCTAACAAGCAGGGTGAACGATTCATGGGTTTATTGATGCTCTTCTGCAGCTGGTATTCCCTTTTCTACGGATTGGAATTATCGACCGACCATTTACCGACCATGTGGTTTTTTTTACGCATGGAATACATCAGTGGGCTTTTTCTGGGACCATTTCTCACCTTGTTCAGTTTGGCCTACACCAAACAGCACGGATGGAAAAATCCGTCATTTATAGGAGCCCTCTTAGCTTTGCCTGTTCTGCTATTGGTTTCCGTCTGGACCAACGATTTGCATCACCTTTTTTATACCGACCTGGGTACTACGGATAATGGATTCTTTTTAGCCATGCAAACGGATAAAGGAATCCTGTATTGGGTGCATGAAATCTATGCACTAGGTTTAGTACTGACTACCAATATTATCATTTTCAGAACATTAAGAAGGGTGCCCGACGGATATTTCAATCAGTTAGTCATTGTGCTAATTGGATCTCTGAGCTCCTGGGGTATTCACATCGTGTATCTTCTTGGATATTTTCCCTTTAACCTGGACCCCTTGCCATTTGCATTTGCCTTAAGCGGACTCATTATTACGATTGGCCTGGCCCGTTTTCGCCTTCTAAGCATGCATCCGGTGCCCTATAAGCAGCTTTTTCAAAACATTTCAGATGGGATACTGATCGTGGATGAGTCGGGTTTTTTGGTCGGCCGTAATAGTGCTGCCGATCAATTATTACAAATTGAGGCTTCTGATTCCGGCCTTCATTACAAAAAGATTTTATGTGCGTGGCCCGAACTATCACAAGCTATTGATAGCCAGCATACCATCTATAATCTGGAAATGTACCGCGGAGGTAAGGGCACCGCCAAGTGGGTTTCAGCAGACATCTTAACTAATCGTCAGCACAAGGAATTCATTGGCCAGACTATTTTTCTCCGCGATGTTACCAGACGTAAAGCCTCTGAAAAGGAATTAAAGCGTGCTCAGGAGCTATTGTTTCAAACGAACAAACTCGCCCGGGTTGGTGGCTGGGAACTCGATATAGACAATATGACCGTTTACTGGTCGGATATAACCCGGGAGATCCACGAAGTTCCTGATGATTATGAACCTACCCTCGAAAATATAACCTCCTTCTACCGGGAGGGTGAAGACAGGCAGAAAGTTAAACAGGCCATTGAGGAATTAAAAAATACGGGGAAAGCATTCGTATTGGATGCCTTGTTGATCACCCACCAGGGTAACCAACTATGGATACGAACGTCTGCCGTACCGGAATACGAGGGTGATAAAATGGTCCGGGTATACGGTACCATGCAGG